>JAHIOG010000371.1 GCA_018895675.1 bacterium | reverse complement strand
GAAAAAGATTTATCTAAATTATTAGCCATTCTTCCAAAATTCCGCTGGCGAGGGTATATTATTCGAGTCCGGAAGTATTTAAAAGATGATTTTCCTCTTGAGAAGGGAAAGGTCAGGATGGTTAAAATTCATAACCGGAAACGAATTTTTGAAAAAGGCGACCTTGCACTGGATATCTTTGTGAAAACTCAATAAGAAGATCAGTATTTATGGGGTGTCGGAGAGAAGCGCTATACAAAGAAGTCGGTTCCTGTCAGATTTTATGATGAGTTATCTACTATTCGATTTGAGGGTAAAGAATATTCGATCCCAAAACTAACGGAAGAATATTTAACCTACAGGTATGGAGACTGGCGTACTCCTGTAGAAAAGTGGGATTTTAGCAAGGACGATCTATCAATTGTGTGATTAATAGTTATATTAAATATTGAGGAAATGACTTATGAAAGCAGTTATTTTGGCGGCAGGCGCGGCAAGGCGGTTATCACCGTTGGCTGACAATACGCATAAATGCCTGTTAGATATCGGCGGAAAAGGGATTTTAGAACAGCAACTGGATGCACTTGACCGATATGGTGTTGCCGAAGCCCTGATTGTTGTAGGATTTTTGAAAGAACAAATTCAGGGCAGGTTTGGTAATCAATATAGAAATATGTCTTTGACGTATATTGAAAACCCGGATTATGCAACGACTAATACAGTGTATTCTCTTTATATTGCACGGGAATTTTTCTCAGGTGAGGATTTTTTATATTTAAATGCCGATGTCGTGTTTCATCATGAATTGATAAGACGAATTCTGCTTTCTGAGAATGCCTCTGCGTTGGGCGTGGAAGTCAAACCCTGTGGTGAAGAAGAGGTCAAGGTCATTGTAAATAATGATTATAAAATCCAGCGAATTGGCAAGAAAATCGACATTATGAGAAGCCTTGGTGAATTTATTGGGATAGCAAAATTTGCCGCGGAGATGACAAATGATTTTATCGAAGCTTTGAAAACAGTCATCGATCGAGGGGAAAAGATGGCGTTTTTTGAAAAAGCGGTTGATTTGATTCTCGGTAGACACGATCTTTACTATGAAGATATCACTGATATTCCGGTGATTGAAATTGATTTTCCGGAGGATCTTGAAAAAGCCCGTAAACATATATTGCCCCGAATAAAAGCCCGGGATGAAAATTAACGTAATCATTGAATTCTTTTGAAAAAGATAAGCGCACTGTTTAACGTTCATCATCTCTATTATCTGCCCCAGTTTCTTCCGGTAGCCCGTGAAATGGAGAAGCGGGGAAACTTTGATATTTATTTTTCGGCATATATAGACAAAAAACGTGCTGATTACCAATTGATAAAGAATGCCGTAAAGAATTTTTCAGGGAAATTCATCGACGCAACCGATGAGAAAGAACGACGAAAAGAAATTCTTGATCGGAAATTTGACATCACAATTTTCGGGAGAAGTAGACATGCGGAACAGTATTGTTCATCCGATACACTGGCGATCTTGTTGTACCATGGGATTGGAGTGAAAGCATGCTATTATACGGATTTTAATCCTCGTATAAACATTCGCTATATAGAAGGTCAATATCGCTATGAAGAATTAAAACGCCGGGGTATCTCAACAGAATTGGTCGTTACCGGGTTTCCTAAACTGGATCCGTTGTTTGATTCTGATAATCCGGAACACCGGGATGACGACCTGATTCTCGATCCTTCTAAACCGACGATTCTCTACGCTCCTACTTTTTATCCCAGCTCGATTGAAATATTCGGTGAATCCATTGCTGAATTGTCCAGGGGATACAACCTGATTGTTAAATTGCATCATTTTTCATGGTTATTGGATAAATACAGACATCAGAAATCGTTATTTATGGATTTGGCGAGGAAGTATTCTCATGTTCAACTTTTGGCGCCGGAAAAATACAATATTATTTCATATTTCAAATGCGCCGATATTTTACTGACGGAAGCATCTTCCACTGCATTTGAATTTCTGGCTGCCGGCAGACCGGTTATTATTTGTGATTTTCACCATTTGAGGATTAAACACCGAGTATTTAATCGGTGGTTTAGCAAGAGTCGGCTGGATAAAGATATTCAGAAACATCTTGATTTTGCCTATCATATTCAAAGCCCGGGACAACTACCCGAAGTACTGGGCAAGTCGATTAAAGAAAGGAATGATATTTCCAGGTGCGCCGGAGAAATAGCGG
>JAHIOG010000370.1 GCA_018895675.1 bacterium | reverse complement strand
TCGGCATCGCCTCTTATTATATTTAACGCTTCATCAGTTACAAATCTTTTGCATTTATTTTTCCACTTATGCCATTTGTCTTTATCCCATTCTTTAAAGAAATCTTTTAAGTCTTTGTCCTTGCCGTGTTCTTTCCTAAACGCAAGCCATGCCGGCTCTTCATCGCAATCTTGAGGTTTATCGCATTTCCTGTTTGCTATTTCAAGGCGCTTGATGAACATATTTAAAATAGCAATGGCGGGTTTGCAGACTTTATCTTTTTTATGTCCTTTTGATTTATCATGACCTTTAGGATTATCGCATTTTATAGATAGTTTCTCGGCAAGATTTATCATTCTAATTAAGCTATCAACAAACTTATCATCGCCAAGCTGTTTAAGCTGTTGCGCTACTGTTAAATCCTGGCGCAAAGTGTCAAAGGTTACAGTTTTTATTATCACCGGAGCGGGGGTGCCGGGGGTGGGGTCAAGGTAAATAGAATATTGCTGCGTGGAACCCTTTACAATATAGTTGTTATACACACCATAAAGATTAGTTAAATACTCACCTGCAGTATTTTTAAAATTAATCACAAAATGATATCCACAATCATCAATCCCAATGAATTGAATAGTATATGTATCCTTCAATATAGGAGGAAAAAAATCAAGCACAGCACTTTCGGGTCCATTAGGAACAACACTTGTATCAATACTAGCAACATAATCCACACCATATGAAGAATTGGGAATTTCTCTATATGATTTCACGCGCAATGTGCCCCTTTCTGTAGTAAAAAATGATTTAAACCCGGTTTTTCTTCCAGCTGAATCAGTAACAATAAACTGAATTTTAGTACATTGGTCACCACTACCGGCGTGAATTGAAAGATGACTACGATCATTATGTTCTTTTACATAATTTATTCGTTCCATAAGAGATTGTGTTAAATCTCCAGCATGTAAATTGAAACCCATAAACATTGATAAAAGTAAAATCATTTTCATAAGGTATCTTCTCTCCTAATAATGATAAAAAATTCTTATTCCACTGAATTCACGGTCATTTAAGTTATCAGGATTGTAAAGTCGTTCAACTCCGCCGATCGGGTCAGCGATAATATAGCTATCCCCGCATTTACCAATTGCTAAAACAAAATGCCCACCAATCCGAAACATTATTGGACTGCCTGTAAGAATCATATCGTCAGCCATAGTAAGCAGGGCTTCCCGACTATATGGGTCATCAACATCATATCTATCAATATAAAACGCAAGACCGTTGGAATACTCCTCAATAGCATTAAAATCTACATCATTGTCCACATTATAACCTTGGTAATTAGGTAATCCTCGCAAATAAATATTTAATTGACCCGGATTGGTTCTTGGTATTGTGGCGTGAACATTGTCACTATAATAGTTGATTAATGTCGCCAATGAAGTTGGCCCACACCCCAGATAACCGATTGTGGTTTTTGGTTCTATATTGCAGTTATGGCGGGCATAACAGTCAACATTCCAGGGTGACGTAGGGGTATAGGTTTGTGAAAAATTATCATTCGGCAGTTTCCCGCAGCAGGTGAAGGTTACGGAACTTGTTTCGGAGGCGCAGGTTTCACATTTCGCCGTCACACCGTATTCGGCAGGTATATTGCCGAGCTGTAGCAAAACATCCGCTAAACCCTGACTATTCGTTTGTTCACTGGTTTTTGTAAGTTCCTGGCCTACAGCAAAATCAGGAAACTTAGAGATACTAAAAATCAAGGTAATATTTTCAGCCGGATTTCCGTCCGCATCCTTCACCAGGCTGACCAACGGCGCCGAGTAAGCGTTGATATTAACAAGATGCGGTTCTGGGGGAGCGGTTTTAGTTATGGAAGACTTAGCCCCCGGGCTCGGCAATTCGGCGGGCGTGTACGCCCCGCGCGTATAAGCCGCGTGCTCCCAGTAGCCTTCGTACGGGCCATAAAAGCCGTGGCCGTCCAGCTCCACATAGTCCAGTATGAACGCGGGGACATGGTATATGGC
>JAHIOG010000369.1 GCA_018895675.1 bacterium | reverse complement strand
CTGGATTTGCGCGGCTTGTATTACCTGTACCGTGAAATGTCCCCGGGGTGTCGATATTGCCAAAGTTATGGAAGGATTACGGCAGATTGTTCTGAGAAGAGATTTCGAGCATATCAATATTCGCGAGATTGATAAAAAACTCAGGGAAAAACTTCCCCAGATTGCGCTAATCGGTAATTTCAGGAAAACCATCTTATAGCTATAATGGAGGAATAATGCAGGTTTCGTATTATCCTGGATGTACGCTTAAAACCAACGCAAAGAACTTTGAAACGTCGGCGCTGGCGGTATTAGATCGCCTGGGTGTGACAGCCCAGGAACTCGAAGATTGGTATTGCTGCGGCGTCTGTTTTTCCCAAACATCTGATAATTTGATGCAGCAGATCGCGCCGATCCGAACCCTGGTAAAAGCCAAGGAGAGCGGCAATCCACAACTCCTGACGCTTTGTACAATGTGTTACAATACATTGAAGCGCTCAATTGAGTTTATCAAAGCGGATGAAGAGAAACTGGAAACGATTCATAAATTTATGGATCGTGAGGCGACCCGTTTTTACGGTGATGAGGTGGAAGTCATCGATGTACTCTCATTAATAAAACTGATTGGATTGGATAAATTAAAGGAAGCCGTTGTAAAAAAAGTTGAGGACTTAAAAATTGCATCCTATTACGGTTGCATGCTGTTGCGACCAAAGGAGATTGCCATTGATTCTCCCGATGATCCCAGCATTATGGAGGACATTATAATGGCTTCCGGTTGTGAGAATGTCTATTTTCCGTTTCGGACGGAATGTTGCGGTTCTTATCAGATTGTAAATGAACCTGACATTGTCAAAACCCGGGCAAAGAAAATTATTGGATCGGCAGTGAAAAACGGCGCTGACTTGATGGTGATGCTGTGCCCGTTGTGCTATTATAATCTGGATGAAGTCCAGGTGGAAATCCGGAAAGAAGATCCAGGATTCCAAACTCTCCCGGTGCTTTATATTACCCAATTACTCGCATTATTAATGGGATTAGACCTTGATATTCATAATTTTAGTTTGCATAGTGTTGACCCAAGGCCCGTATTAAAAAGGAAAGGGTTGTTATGAAAAGAATCGGCGTATTTGTCTGCCACTGCGGAATTAATATTGCTGCAACTGTCGATATAGAATCGGTTGTCAAAGACCTGGAAGATTATCCCGGCGTTGTATTAGTCCATGATTATAAATATATGTGTTCCGATCCCGGACAGAACATGATCAAGGAAAAAATAAAGTCTGAGAGACTGGACGGGATCGTTGTGGCTGCCTGTTCACCCACGCTGCATGAAAACACCTTTCGGCTCGCCTGTAAAACTGCCGGTATGAATCCGTATAATTGTGAGATTGCCAATATCCGTGAGCAATGCAGCTGGGTTCATAAGAACAAGGATGAAGCCACGCTCAAGGCAAAATTGATCATCAAATCAATTGTTGAGAAAGCATTGCTGGATGAGGAGCTCGAGCCGGTAAAAGTACCGGTTATCCGTAAAGCCCTGGTGCTCGGTGGCGGAATCGCCGGTATCCAGGCGGCTCTCAGCATTGCCAATAGCGGACATGAAGTCATTCTGGTTGAACGGCAATCATCTATTGGCGGACGGATGGCGCAACTCTCCGAGACTTTCCCAACGCTGGATTGTTCCCAGTGTATTTTGACGCCGAAAATGGTCGATGTGGCTCAACATGATAAAATACGTTTAATGACTTATTCCGAGCTGGAAGATATTTCCGGTTTCGTCGGTAATTTCAAAGTCAAGATTAGACAGAAAGCCAAGTATGTGGATTGGGACAAATGCACAGGTTGCGGGCTCTGTATTGAAAAATGTCCCAAAAAAGCACCTTCGGAATTCGATCAGGGACTGGAAAAACGCAAAGCCGTTTTTACGCCTTTTCCTCAGGCAGTGCCAAATAAACCGGTCATCGATCATGAAAACTGCACCTATTTTAAGACCGGAAAATGTCAATTATGTAAAATTGTATGTTCTTTTGATGCTGTTGATTTTGATGAAACGGAAACTTTTATCGAGGAAGAAGTCGGCGCTATCGTCGTTGCTACGGGATACGACGTTTACCCTGTCCTGAATATGGATGAATACGGCTCCGGGAAACTGCCGGATGTGATCGACGGCCTGAGCTTTGAGCGGATTTTATCTGCATCGGGTCCGACCGGCGGTGAAGTTCGGCGGCCATCGGATGGGACAGTGCCAAAGGAAATTGTTTTTATCAAATGTGTGGGTTCGCGTGATCCGGAAAACCACTTTCCGTACTGTTCAAAAATTTGCTGTATGTACACAACCAAACATGCAATGCTTTACAAACACCGTGTTCATGACGGACAACCCTATATTTTCTATATGGACGTCCGGGCTGGCGGCAAAGGCTACGAGGAGTTTTACCAGCGCGCCCAGGAGGAGGATAATGTTATATTTCTCCGTGGGAAAGTTTCAAAGGTTTACCAGGATGACGATAAGGTTGTTGTTTGCGGAATCGATACTATTTATGGGCGCAATGTTGAAATCCGCGCCGATATGGTCGTTTTGGCAATGGCAATCCGTCCTTCAAAAGGTGTGGTAGAACTGGCGAAATTGTTAAAAATTGCCATTGATCAGAATGGATTTTTAACAGAAGCACATCCCAAATTGCGACCGGTGGAATCGTTGACCGCCGGTATCTATCTGGCGGGATGCGCCCAGGCTCCCAAGGATATCCCGGATACGGTTGCCCAGGCATCAGCGACTGCATCGATGGTATCTAATCTTTTTTCACAAGAATACTTACTACATGAGCCGCTTATCACCGGAGTTAATGAAGACCTTTGTTCCGGATGTGGAGTTTGTGTTACCGTCTGTCCTTACGATGCCAGAAAATTAAATAAGGAAGAAGGTATCGTGGAAGTAAATGAAGTATTATGTGAGGGTTGTGGTTCTTGCTCCGCCGCTTGTCCCTCAGGAGCCGCACAACAGAAGAATTTCACAGATACACAATTAAGTAATATGATAAAAGCAATACTTGCGGAGTAATTGGATATTGGAAAATAGAAAATAGAAATTTGAAATTCGAAATTGGACTAAAGAGAATCTACTGAAAAAATGAAAACTGTTCATAAACT
>JAHIOG010000368.1 GCA_018895675.1 bacterium | reverse complement strand
TCATAGGCTTTTCGGAGGTAATCAGTACACGGGATACTCTCAGAAAGTCTTTATCTTCGATCAAAAAAGAAATAAAAAATCTCAGTTACGATACACAGCATGCATATCACCAGGATCAATTACTCAGCCAACTTAAACAAAATGTAGTATCCGATGAGCAGTATCTGGATACAATCAACACGATAATCGAGCCTTTAAATCTGGGAAAAAGAGCAGGATCCTTCTCTGACCTTGACGATATTCTAAGCTTATTAAAAAGAACAGAAGATACCGGAATTGTTGAGGAGCAATTATTTTATCAGAAAATAAAAGACACTGTAAATACGATATCCGGCTTTGCAGACGATATCGATAAAAAGTACCAGGTTTTCTATGATCATTATCATAAGATCACTTCAGATATTGATAAACTGAATAAGATCAAACTTGAAAACCTTTTATCAGAAGGCTTAAGGGTAATAAAAGAAGATATTATCAAGGATGAACGTTGCCCGCTATGTTTGCAGCCGAAAAATAAACTCGAACTGATCCGGGAATTACAGGAACGGATTGAAGATTTGGACGAAGTTAAACAGGAGAAAGATACGCTTAATAGTGTTAAAACTGACCTGCAATCCGAAATATCAAAATTTGAACATTCAATAAATCCTATTTTAGTAGATGCAAAATTAGAAATAGAAAAAAATCACAATGTAAAAATATTGCTTTTGAAATTGAAGGAGGGCATTAACAAGTATAATTCCGAGATAAAAACTGATATTTTGTCCGGGAAAATACTTGTCAGCGTTGAATCTTTGGCCATTGATAAAAATTACTTTTCCGACTTAAATAATATTGCCACTCAACAAATAGTAAAAATTTCGGATAGCCGCAAAGAGGATAAAAGATTTGATATCCAGAGTAAAATTATGCTTTCTAAAAATGCATACCTTGAAATTAATAAGTTAAAGAAATCCAAGGAAGTCCTCGAACAACAGCAGTATACACTTGAAAAGATCAATTCAATTTTTACAGAAAGAATGGAATCCGGATTCAAGTCGTTTTTATCCCATTTATCAAAAGACATCAATGATCTATACACATTTATGAATCCGGGTGAGCATATCAATAATATCCAATTGATTCCGTTAGAAAAAAATGATGAGTTTGTTGGTATAACAATTCAGTATGAATTTTATAAAAATGATGTGACACCTCCGAATAAATATCTGAGTGAGTCGCATTTGAATTGTCTGGGATTGGCATTTTTTCTGACATCGGTAAAAGCGTTCAATAAAACCAATAAGTTCTTTGTACTGGATGATGTCATATCCAGTTTTGACAGTACTCATCGTGCCCGGTTTGCCCATTTGCTTGATGAGAAATTTTCCGAATATCAGATTATTGTCTTAACACACGAGAAAGACTGGTTTGATTATATTTCAAAGATTGTTAAAGGGAAGAATTGGTTAATCAATACCATTAAACATGATGTTGAAAGTGGACCTACTATTGATTTACAACTTCCGAATTTAAAAGAGCAGATCGAACATCAAATCTCAGTAGGAAATCCAGATAGTCTTGGTAATAAAATGAGAAAGTACCTGGAAGGTATTTTGAAAAAGATTGCTAAGAAACATGAAGTACATGTCAAATTCGAATATAACGATAAAAATGAAGATCGTATGCCGAATGAATTGTTGACAGCATTAAAAGGTTATGTCAATCGACATCCTGATCCAACTAAAGATTTTACGGTAATAGATCGTCTTGTCGGTTCTGTTTGTATTGCTCATAAGGATTCACATGATTCTACTTTCTTAGTGACGATGGGCGACTGTAGAGCCTTTTGGGCGGATGTAAGAGAATTAGAAGGATTATTTTTATAGGGAGTATCATCATGAAGAAATCAATCAATATTATTTTAATTCTGGCTGCTTTGCTTTTCGCTTTTAATGGATGCGGGAAGAAGGAAGAGAATGTGGTGAAGATTGGTGCTATTTTACCTTTGACTGGAGAAATGTCTTCACACGGACAAGATGCAAAAGAAGGAATTGATCTTGCAGTAGAGATTAGGAATAACGCTGGAGGCATAAATGGTAAAAATATATTGGTCATCTATGAAGATGACAGAATGCAACCTCAAGTTGGGGCATCAGCATTTGAGAAGTTGACTACAGTAGACCAGGTTCAAGTAGTTTTGGGAGGAATTGGAAGTTCTGTAGCATTAGCGATTGCTCCAATAGCAGAGAGAAAAAGCGTGGTTTTTATTTCACCAACTGCATCGAATCCTAAACTTACATACGCTGGAGACTATATCTTCAGAAACTGGCCATCTGATAATTTTGAGGGTGGGACAATGGCTGAAGCTGCTTACAATAAACTTAAATTAAAAAATATTGCTATCTTATATGTAAACAACGACTTTGGGGAGGGATTGAAAAGCATCTTTAGAAAAAAGTTCGAAGGTTTGGGAGGAAAAATATTTGCAGAACAAAAATATGATCAGGGAGACAATGATTTTAGAACTCAGCTTTTGAAGATTAAAAGTGAAAAAGTAGAAACAGTATACCTTCCTGGCTATTATCAAGAGATCTCAAAGATTTTGAGGCAGGCTAGGGAAATGAGGATTAATGCTTTGTTTTTAAGTACCTCGCCGATTGAGGATCCAAAATTGTTAAAATTAGCAGGTGACACAGCGGAAGGTATTATTTACACACGCCCTTCTTTTGATCCAGAACATCCAAATGAGGAATATAAGAAGTTCTCATCAGCGTTTAAGCAAAAATATGGAAGAGAACCGGGTATTGCTGCGGCTCAGTGTTATGATGCTGCAAATATTATTTTTTTCTCTATAGAACAAGGTGGAGAACGAGGAGAAGAAATACAAAAGGCCATGTCTGCAGTGAAAAATTTCTCTGGTGTTACAGGAACCACCAGTTTTGATGAATATGGAGACGTCGAAAAAAAAATAACGCTGTTCACGGTTATGAACGGTGAATTCGTTCCATTTTAAAATGAAAAGAGGAGATAAACTATGCGGAAGAGAGTTGCGACATTCCTAAAAACGATAATAAAACTACCAATTATCCATGCTATTATCGCATTTATCATAGGTATAATAATTGCCTTAGGAATAAATCATTGGAAGATCACAGAAATAAGCTTTTTGGAATATGCACTAAATTTCTTTTTTGTCTTTATAATATATCAAGTGAGTGAAAACCACCAAAT
>JAHIOG010000367.1 GCA_018895675.1 bacterium | reverse complement strand
GTTATTGGGTTGAATTATCCAGGTCATATTGCCACTGCAGTTAGATTTAATTCTAATATTACCGGAGATTATATTACATATAATGAGAAAAAATATCTTGTTTGTGATCCTACTTATATTAACGCTGATATTGGTCAATGTATGCCTCGGTTTAAGTTTGCAGACCCAGAAATTATTGATATTAATTAGTCGCACATGAAATAATATGTTAGTTGCTATTTCAGGGACGACTAACTAAAGGAGATACCAATGAAAAAAATCGCAATTATCTTTGTACCTTTTCTCATTTTGAGTGGGTGTACCGCTTTTGCACAAGAAAAACAAACAATTGCGGTATTGCCTTTAGAATCAGAAGAACAGCTAACCAGTTTGTCAACAACGGTGGCTGATCGATTCCAAACCGAATTATTTCGTATCCACTTTTTTAAACTTGTTGATCGTAATTCTATTGCTGCTTTATTTCGGGAGCAAGGACTTACTCTAACAGGAGTAATCGATAGCGAGTCATCTGTTAAAGTTGGTAGAATGTTATCTGCACAAAAGGTACTCACAGGCTCTTTAAGAACTACTCAATCAAAGTATTTTATAACAGTAAATATCATCGATGTTGAAACAGGAAGGATAGATTATTCAGATCACTTAACGGTGCAACAAGAAGATGATGTTCTTAAAAATATCCCACTAATGGTTGATAGAATAAGGAGAGTATTTTTAAAAGAAAAGGAAGAATATAACAAAAAATTTGAAAAAAGTATAAATAAAGCACTTGATTTAGCTATAACCGCCTCTAATATGCTACAACACAACCGTGCGAAGAAAATATTGAATTACATTGAAAATTTTGAGCTAAAAAAGATGAAAGAAGGTACTATTATCGATAGCACTTTAAAATTGATTAGAATTCAAATATCTGAATTAGATAGTTTATCAAATGAAAATCAAAAGAAAATGGACGATCCAAAGGTATCCAATAATAAATTCCTAATGGCAACATTTAGTACTTTGGCCTCAGCAAGTATACTCACCTCACAAGCTTTTGATGAGATATTAAAGAAAGTCGAAACTTACATATGAAAATTAAAATCAGAGAGAGATATAATAATAATGATAAAATATGAATTAAAAGAAATGGTTGCAAAATATGATGAGAAATAAAGATGGTTTAAATTTCTAAAATATAATTAATTAAATGCCTAACCATGCATCAAGCTGACCCGCCTTGCTACGGTGAATTTTCGCAGCTATTGTTTAAAAGGGACGTCTTGAGCATTTTTTTGAAAGTTTTGATTGAAATTATCGGCGGGCAGCTTATGCTCACGTTAGCCATATAACGGAAAACCATGAAAAAAATAATCATTTTATCTGCTTTACTCGCTATTTGTGTAACATCATCATCTACCACAATTGCCGGAGGATCGAGTATACCTTCAAGTTCTCGATCACAAGAGGCAATTTCTAGGGTACAGCCAAAGATAGAGAAAGATTTTACAAGTAAAAATCTAGAGTTTGGTGCATCAATTTACATCAGAATCTTCAAGAAAGAAAAAGAACTTGAAATATGGGTAAGCGGAAATGGGGGTTTTACGCTTTTCAGAGAATATCCAATTTGCACCTACGGTTCAGGATCATTAGGGCCTAAAACAAAACAAGGTGATGGACAAGCACCTGAAGGCTTTTACTATGTAAGACCGAATCAGTTAAATCCTGTAAGTAATTTTCACCTTTCATTTAATCTTGGTTACCCAAACCAATATGATCGAATCCATAAAAGAACAGGTAGTGCATTGATGGTGCATGGAAGCTGTGTGTCAATTGGATGTTACGCCATGACTGATGAAAAAATCGAGGAAATATATGCTATTGCTGATGCGGCTTTTAGAAATGATCAACGTTTTATTAGTGTTCATATATTTCCTTTCCGAATGACCGATGAAAACATGCAGAGACATGGAAAGTCAAAGTGGTATTTATTCTGGCAGAACCTTAAGGAAGGCTATGATTTTTTTGAAAAACATGGAAATATTCCGCCAAAAAGTTTATCGGACAACAACATCAGTTCTTCCAGCAGCTGTCGTGTTTCGCGACAATAACTGCATTCGATGCTCTGCGTGAAATGAATGATCTTCACCTTTTGAGTCATTGCGGACAGTTGGTCTTTCACAAATTTTTGATCTTCATCTTTTAAAAACATATTCAATCTCCTTTTTTTCTGAGCTGTTAGATGATTGAATTTGCCGTGCGTTACAGCTGTGGTTTTATTTTCAATAATAACGATAGTTCACTGGATGAATCATTTTTTTGGAAAACTCATGCAAACAAAACCTGATATTGAATTCTACTACAAATTATTAAATATTTCTATACATACATTTTTGTTAAAATGTTTAATGCATTGAGGTCTATTAGTTAAAATAACTAACTAATATACAAGATATATATTCTTGTTCGGTAAGTTGGTTTAGTAAAAATAGAAAATTAAAAAGATTTATGTTGATTTCAGCATGTAATTAACTATATTTAAAATATGTTATATTTGGATAAAATGTTGACTTCGACGACATCATAAGAGGACTGTTTTTTCTAAATGTATATTTCAGTTGTTGAGGATTTCCATTTTTATGGAGGAGGTCAATGCGTAAATCACTTTTTTTGTTGTTCCTTATTTTAGGTTTTGCGCCTGTAATTTTTGCAGGTGTTAGCGGGAAAATAGAAGGTTTTGTTACAGATGAAAAAACAGGTTCTCCATTAGTTGGAGTCAATGTTATCATTCAGGGAACCAGTTACGGAGCGGCTACAGATGATGAGGGTTATTTTGTGATCTTGAATATTCCGGCCAGTAACTATTCTGTTAAGGCCTCGATGATCGGTTATCAGGATGTTACGATGTCCGGGGTGCGAGTGTCGATTGATTTAACCACGAAGTTGAATTTCCAACTGGGTACGGAAATACTAGAAGCATCGGAATCGGTCATCGTCGTCGCTGAACGGCCTCTTTTAAGAAGGGATGAGTTTACCTCCAGAACAACAGTCAGCGCTGAGGACATAGATTTACAACCAATAGATAATTTTCAGGATATTGCCAGAAATCAAGCCGGTGTCGTTGGCAGCCATTTCCGTGGCGGAAGAACCGGGGAAGTTCTAGTTTTAATTGATGGTTTGCCAGTGAAAGATCCGGCAGGAACGTATTCAGGCAACATGGGTGGTTTTACGGCGGATATTCCGGAAGCGGGTATTCAGGAGATGGAAGTGACCCTGGGCGGTTTCAGCGCCGAATACGGCAATGTTCAGTCAGGTGTATTAAACCTGGCTATGAAAGAAGGCGGCAGTAAATATGCCGGAAGAGTTCGGGTAATGTCCACCAATTTGGGCTCCGGCATGAATGATCTGTTAATGGGCGAAAGAGGCAGTTGGTTTAACACAAGGTACCAACACAAACTTGAAAAAATCTATCAATTCAGTTTGAGCGGGCCGGAGCCGATTTCCAAAACACTGTTCAACAAATCCGGATTGATCAATTTTTCCTTTTCCGGTGAAATTACCGATCGCACACAAAGTTATTTTATCAATGAAAATCTTTTTAAACAGTCTTATCAAGGAAAACTTACCGCCCGGCTGAGTCAAAAATCCAAAATATCCATGGGCGGTTTGTACTCGGATAAAGAGTGGGATAGTTTTTATTTTCCGGCGTCGAAGTATGGTCCTGGTAAGGACTATATGGTAAACGATTATGGTCGCTATGAAACCACGGGTAGCTCAACAATATACCATTACCTATACGTTGACAGACCGGATCAGTACGAACAGGGTCTTGGGATGAAATACGATGATCCGACCAATTTTGTTTTTGGTGGCGACTCTCTTGTTGGCGATTCTGTAGTGACATTTTATGTGGGTCCCATGCAGGATTATCTCTGGGACAGAAAACAGAAAACCAGTAATGTCTATCTGCTCTGGACCCATTCGCTGACCCCGAGAACCTATTATGAAGTACGGTATCAGCAGTTCTACACCAATTATCACTATGCAACGCCTGATATTGAGGACAGGGATGGAGATGACAACCTTGATGAGGACCTGGTCTGGGATATCGACCTCGCCGGACCGCACCCAGTTTACAGAGAACGCGACGAGAACACCTACTGGTGGGTCAGAGGAGACGACCCGGGGTACCGCGACCAGTCTTCCTGGACAAAGACCTTGAAAGGCGACCTGGTCAGTCAGGTAAACAGTAACCATCTGATCAAGAGCGGTTTGGAATTCAACTATCATGAAATGGCTGTCGAGAATATCAGCTGGTCACTGGGCGTTGGAATAAATCGTAAAGATATCTGGAAAGAGGATATGATTGATCTGGGAGTATACATTCAGGACAAAATGGATTTTGAGGGAATAATTGCTCTGATTGGACTCCGGTATGATTATTTTGACCCCAACGGATTTGGCGATGAAGTATATTATCCGGAAGATTACAGCTATCCCTTTACATCAGTTGACACCAATGATGCGGCGATATTTGACAATCCTAAAAAAGCCATGAATAAAAACCAGATCAGTCCGCGACTCGCGATTTCTCATCCGATTACCGAGCGGGATATCATCCGGTTTTCTTATGGTCATTATTTTCAACGCCCCGACGGATATTACCTGTATCGCAATCTGAGTTTTCAGTCGTTAACCAAAACCGGGAACAATGTCGGTAATCCCAATCTGTTCCCTGAAAAAACCGTCGCTTATGAAGTCGGTCTTGAACACCTATTTACCGATAACATCAAATTCAGCATCAACGGTTATTATAAAGATGTAACGAACTTGATGAACAATCAGAAATTTGTATTACGGTTCGTCAATAATAAGGAAGTCCGGGCTTTTGTCAATGCCGATTACGGCAATATGAAAGGGCTTGAGTTTACGTTGACCAAACGGGTTGGACAATACTGGGGCGGTTCCATTAATTATACTTTTTCAATTGCAAAAGGCCGGAGCTCATCGTCGGGAAGCGGATCCGGAGCGTTTACCAGTGAGCGGCGGCTGAACATTATGAGTTTCGATCAAACTCATACGGTAAATGCAAATATTAGCTTACGGACTCCCGATGATTTTACCAAGGGGCTTAACAACTGGAGAGCCAATATTCAATTCGGCTATGGCAGCGGCTTGCCGTACACCTCTTATGGAAGCGGTAAAGTAAATGATAAGCGAATGCCCTGGACCAGTAATACGGATTTACGTTTAAGCAAACAATTCAATGTTGCAAATATTAATATGAATCTGTTTTTAGATGTTTTTAACCTTTTCAATCGCGAAAATGTGGATTGGATCGGAAGCGCCCAGTGGTACGAAATTGGTGATGCGGAAGATGAGACAGTAAAGGGTGATCCCGCTGTGGTGCGGCGCGATGGTATTACCGGAGAATTTATCCGCAACCCGCAAGCTTATAGTAACAAGCGTCAGTTCCGCTTCGGCATTGCCGTGGAATTCTAATCGACGGTACAATTGATTGGAAATCGGAGGATTTGAATGAGTTCGTTTAATAATACACGGAAATTCCTTATTATCATCCTTATTACAGGGATGATTATTCCAATAACCATTTTGGGAGCAGACAGGCCCTCTGACAGGGTTAAGCTTTCAAAGGACAGTCAGATGGCGACCGGTCCCATTGTTCCCAACAACTGGAAGTTTCATAAAATCGGCGCCCTGTGGCAGCGGGTTTTAAATACAGGCAAACTGGGGGATGACGCTTATCAGGATCGCACACCATCCTGCGACTATCCCGGCGGATCGGGCAATTCCTATCTGTACCGCGGGTCTGTTTGGCTTTCGGCTTTTGTTGATGGTGTGTATTACTGTACCAAACCGGAAGAAGATGAATATGCGCCTATTGATTCGGTTCATATCATTACCGGCGATGAGGCAATCTCCGACGAAGATACCTGGACGAAATATTATGACGTCATGGCGCCACAGTCGAGCGGACACTTTCCCCTGGGACTGGAGGTTACTGAAAAGACTTATGCCTGGAGCGCCAGTTATGCCGGGGATTTTATCATCTATGAATTCAGTATTAAAAATGTCGGCATCGACAGCGATGGTGACGGCTACCCCGATACCGATCGTGATCTCGATGACTTTTATTTTACAATGCGTCTGGATGGTGATGTGTCCAAATTGCCTACTTGGGACGCTGAATATCGTTTTTCGAATCAGGATGACCATGCTATAGCTAACGGACGTCCCTGGGACTGGCTGGAATATTTTCCCCAGTTAGCAGGCTATGAACACGGTCTGACTTTAGAGCAGGCTGACAGTACAATGGTCATGATGTTTGATGGTGACAATCCTAATTATCCAGCCGACAGTGGAGAAGAAGATGATTTTGGCAATCCCGGAGTAGATGGTGTATTGCAGACGCCGGGCTGGCTGGGCTTCAAAATCCTAAAGACCAAACCCTATCTGAAACCGAGTTCTTTCCATGT
This sequence comes from bacterium, assembly GCA_018895675.1. GTDB lineage: Bacteria > Fidelibacterota > UBA2242 > UBA2242 > UBA2242 > UBA9312. Next base: position 1,256 of record JAHIOG010000367.1, on the reverse strand, counting down.
CTGTCACATTTATAATGATCCGGCGAACGATCAGGAGACCTGGGACAGAATGGTAGGTGCGCCGGAGTTTGAAGATATGCTCTTGAATCCTGGTACGGGCCAACCACACCCGCTTGACTACCGGGGAATTCTAACGTTCGGACCGCTGGAAAAATTAGCCGCAGGTGATTCTGTGATTATAACGGCTGCATTAGGTGTGGGATCCGATCCCGACAGCGGTGGTATCTATAGTCTGTTGAAATTAATGCAGATCATGGAAGTCGCTCAGTTTATGGCAGACAATGATTATGTTCTGGAAGCCGAACCGCCGGCAGCTCCTGTCGTCGAGGTGGTTGAATATATTGAGAATAATGTAACTAACGGAATTCAGATTACCTGGGACAATCTGGCTGAAGCCCATGGCTATTTTGAGTATTACAAATTGTCTAAAGGTATGAAAAAAGCAGATGGCTCCATTGACTGGAATACGCTGGCAACGTATATTGATACAACCGGCAGCGCTTCCTGGCCGCCGCCGGCAGGCAGCACGTCCGGAACATACGAATATATTGACCGGGATATCCTCAACGGATTTGTTTATCACTACTCTGTTCAGGCCTATACTAAAGATATCAGCGATCCGATTCCTCTGGGTCAGACATGGACCCAGATAGGAGATCCCAAGAGTTACCGTGTAATTTCTCCTGCCAACCCGGAAGCAAGCGCTACACTTGATCGTGTAAAAGTCGTTCCGAACCCCTATATCGGCAGCGCTGCCTGGAATAATCCAGCCCCCAGTGACAATTTTGCGTGGGAGCACCGGATTCAGTTTACTAATTTACCGGGCGACGCAACGATCAAGATATTTACATTGGATGGCGATTATGTTGCTGAAATAAAAGCCAATAAATCTGTTGTGGTTGGCGAAGCCATTGATGTATCGACTCCCAGCGTTGCCGAGTGGGATTTAATGACTCGCAACAATCAGGAAGCCTCGCCGGGAATATACATGTGCGTGGTGAGCTCACCTTCTCTCGGAGAAAAAGTCGGAAAATTCGTTATTGTTCGATAAATATTTAAGCAAAGGGAAGAGACAGATATGCTAAAAAAACTCAATATTACATTAATAGTTATATCGTTATTTTTTCTGGCGAGCCTTCCTGCCGAAGAGTTTGCGCCTGTGGGTACCGCAGTGGCTCAGTTTATGGAGATCGGTCTGGGCGCCCGGGCGACCGGTATGGGAGAGGCGTATACCGCATTGGCGAGTGGCGCCGGGG
>JAHIOG010000366.1 GCA_018895675.1 bacterium | reverse complement strand
GCAATAAAAAGTTAATGAGATAAAGCTTTAGTTAATCGGTAAAATTGTAATATACGGTCAGAAATACTTTATATATGATAATTCAGAAAACGGACTGCATTTTTACTTGTTCAATCGAAAATAAACACATTCCATATTGTTCGAGGTGAATTATGCCTGAACCTCAAAGCTTTTTGATAACAGACCTCATTAATGATATAAAACGTGGCTTAATCAAGATCCCCCAATTCCAAAGGGATTTTATCTGGTCAAAAGAAAAAGCTGCAAGCCTGATGGACAGTATTGTCAAAGGATATCCCATCGGAACTATGATTCTCTGGAAAACCAAGGAAACATTACGCTCTGTGCGCAACCTTGGAGGAATTAATTTGCCTGAAACCCCTGCTGGCGATTTCATTCAATATGTTTTAGATGGACAGCAAAGACTGACGAGCATTTTTGCATCACTAAGTGGCGTAAAAGTAAGAAGAGAGTACAAAATAGAGGATTTTTCAGAGATATATATCAATTTGAAAGCGGCTGATGATGAAGAAATAGTTTTAGCTAATCGAGACGGAATTGACGAAGAATCAACAATTAAAATGACCTCTTTGCTTTATGGCGGCTTACAATATTTAGCCAGTTTTTCTCCTGCGTACCTCCAGAGATTGGAGCAATTCAAAAGAAATATTGAAACATACCAAATACCCTCTATTCTAATCAGAGAGGTTCCAATTGATGTCGCAACCGAAATATTTACAAGAATTAATGAAGGCGGCAAACCTCTAACTGTTTTTGAGATAATGGTTGCCAAGACTTTCGATATCGAGCGTAATTTTGATCTATCTGAATCCTATGATGATTTGATCGTGGAGCTGGAAAGAGTCGATTATGAAACCATTTCAGAAGCAACTGTTCTCAGGACTGCATCGGTAATCCTTACAAAAGAGTGTTCAAAAAAGGTAATCCTGAATCTAAACAAGTTTGAATTCATAGATATTTGGCCAAAGATAGTCGATGCTATCGAAAGAGCGGTTGATTATTTCAGGAATTATTTCAAGATCCCAGTATCTAAATTATTGCCTTATAATGATCTTATAGTTTTATTTGCCTACTTTTTTTACAAGCACAACGATCGCCCTCTCGATGATAAAGAAAAATACCTAAAAGATTTATTCTGGCGAATATCATTAACAGAAAGGTATTCATCCGGTACCGAGGCGAAAATCGCTCAAGACATAAAGCGAGTAGATAAAATTCTTGATAATTCTTTGCCAGAATACAACTATTCGCCTTACTCCAAATTAACTTCCGAAGGAATTGAACAAAACGGTATTTTCAGCGTAGGCAGGAGTTATATAAAAGCAATCCTTTGCGTTCTTGCCGAGCAACAACCGAAATCTTTTGCCGACAACTCGATTGTTAGGATAAGCAACAACTGGCTTAAACAGGCCAATAGTAAGAATTACCATCACTTTTTCCCGAAATCTTATTTAAAAAAGAAAGGTGTTGAGAATACAAAAATCAACCATGTCGCCAATATCACAATAGTTGACGCATATCTGAACAAACGAATCATAGGCTCTAAAAGTCCAAGCCAATACATAAATATGTTCAATCGAAATACGATGCTTGTTGAAACAATGAAAAGCCATTTGATTGATATAGATACGTTCGGCATATTTACTGATGATTATGATACTTTTTTTACGCAACGTATCAATGCAATTAGCAAGGCATTGAAAGACAAAATTATAACACAAAACATCGACCGATTTAATGAGCTTCTTTCAACTGATCCGGACGCAATGAACGCTATAATTGCAAAAATTAAAAAAGACAAAAAAAGAGAGAAAGCTTCCTCAGATCAACTTGAAGAGATAATAGAAGAAGCTACTGAGGAAGCAGACGAATCCAAAGAACAAGCCGAAAAAGATTTCAATATCGAGCATATCGTTGTAGCCCGTAATAAATCATCTGGTAAATATTTCGCATACCTTGAAAGCTATGGGAATGGGAATGACATAGTAATCAATCCTGACGGCAAACGAATTCCATTTGATGTTGAATTGTTTGAGGAACCCGAGGACATAGAACTCGCAAAAATATTATCCGAAGGTTTTATAAATAATGATCAGCTAAACGAATACAAAAAACAAAAAGAACTTGAAAGATATCATGATGATATACAACAGCAAGAGAGGCTATCGGATAGAATATCATACAGAGGTGGACGGTTCAGCTTCAATTTCACCGTGGGCAAAGCATTTTTAGAAAGTGGTTACCTCACTATACCTAAAGAGTTTAACAATTTATTGCTTGGAACCACCGAACAAAAAGATAGCTGCGATATCATCTTAACATCAACAAACGGAAAACAATTGAGAGCCTCCCTTTATCACGGTGAATCTAGTTGGGGCAGATATTTTCAGATCAAGATGAAGGATAAGCCAGCTTTTATTCATAATGACGGGTTAGAGAATTTGAAAATTGGGGACACAATACAAGTAACTTTTGAGGGCGACATACGGTCACCTAAATTTTTATTAGAGGCATCCGAATACGATGAGAATTAATTGCACTTCCGATCTAATCTCGCAATATACAATATTTTTTATTTTCTAAGATCGGCAATATTAAGAATACCGTTATCATTTAACATTATGATGGAGCAGATGCCTATAGCTGTGGCACTTTGAAATATCTATGCTTTTACATTATTTTGTAATCTTATTGGCTATTGACGACAGCAATTTAATGGTCCGAATATTTAAGGTTCCAAATAGATATCTTCAATAGAATTATTATAGGTTGGCATTATAACCTGGCAAGAAATCTGAACTTTAAACGCCTGGAGAGATAACCTTCAAGATATAAGTAAAAAAGGCTATATGGGTAAGCAAGCTTTTTACGAGAGGTTTAGAATGAGCAAAGCTCAAGAGCTGAGAGAGATATTTGACCCGCCGGATGAAATTATTCAAGCTGGGCTTAATGGCGAACTTGTGCTTTTTGTTGGTGCAGGAGCGTCTATGCTTTTAGAATTGCCGTCTTGGGCAGGTCTGGCTACTGTTGCACTTGGGGAACTCAGAAAAAAGGGGTTTCTAAATTATTCTCAAATTGATCAGCTGAAAACATTAGATCCAAAGAAACAGTTATCAATAGCCTATCTTATTGCTGAGGAAAATAGTTTCAAATTGGATCTTGGAAAATACCTAACAGGTAAAAGTGAAGGAGATAGTATATATAGGGCAATAAATGACATTGGTTGCCCTTGTGTCACAACAAATTATGACGAACTTATAGCGCCGCGTTTTATTGAACATAAGGATGGTTCCACAACAGCCGCTGCAATAGTGAGAATATCGGAAAGAGATAAATTCTATGCAAAGCTATTAAATGAACCTGGCACAGTTGTTCATTTGCATGGAGCAATCAGTAAACCCGAAACAATGATTTTCACAACAAAAGAGTATCTCGAGCATTATGACCATGAAAATGTTCAGGAGTTTCTGGGTGAATTATTCAAAAAAAAGACGATCTTGTTTGTTGGCTATGGATTAGAAGAGGCCGAAATACTTGAGCATATATTAAGAAGGGGTTCTGTTAAAGTGACGGAAGATAGAAGGCGCTTTGCGCTACAAGGGTTTTTCCGTAGCCAACAGCCCCTGTATGAAAATTTACATAACTATTATGAAAAGTCATTTGGTGTACATCTACTGGGATTTATAAGAGATCACGAAAATTACAAATGCTTGGAGGGAATCGTCAAGGCTTGGGCAAATCAGATTGAAGTTAGAAAACCACCATTAGCGAATGATGCAGATTATATTGATGAGGTTTTAGGAAGTGACTAAATTATCAGCTAAAGAGTTAGATTTATTACAAAGGCTTGATGATAAAGAAGACCTTCGGCCTCTATTCTTTCGTAAGGTTAAGGGGCTTAAGTGGTTTGACGCCTTATCAGAGAGGGGTTATTTCAATCCAGAGGCAAATCCTCGACCTGTATCGGACAAGGAAGAAGGGTACGTGAGCATCCATCATTGGCCAGTTGTTGATTATCTCGTTAAAACAGCACCTCAATTAACTATGGTAGAAAACAAAGAGTATATTGAAAAATTTGTCGAATTACTTGTAACAATAACAAACTATGCGAAGGATCATGAGTTTAGCAACTACCGCACATGGTGGCAATTCTCCGAGATAATATCGCATATACCACCAGAGGCTATTAGTCTCGATCAAGTTGATATTGTTGATTATTGGTTGGATGACAAATATGAGCGCGATCTTGTTGCACAAAAAATTGGAGAAAAATGGTTGCCAAAGTTATTGGAGACGAGTGATGATCATAATTTACAAATAGCATCTAAGTTGCTCACTTTTTTGTACAAAGTAATATTCGTTGAACAAAAATTCGGAGAAAGGCTTAAACGTGAATCGACACTACGTATTGACAAGTATCACGCAGAGAAAATCACCAAAAAAATTGCGCACCTTGCCGGTGTAAAACTTGGTCGTGAAGCCGTCTTGATCTTTGATTCATATTTAAAATACATCTTGCGCGATCTAAAAACGATTTATGGTCTTCTATTTGGCAACCAGCCATCGGTCAGCACGAACAGAATAAATATAGAGATGGCGCTGAAAACCTCCTGATTGATGCATACCGTGATTCATTAGATGGTTACATAGTGACCAAGCCAGAGGAAGCATCTGAATACATTGGGGATATGTTAGGAGAAGAATATCAAACCGTTCACAGATTGGCAATACACGCAATTAGCAGAAATTTTTACTTATTTCATAACTTGATGGATGAATTGATAAAAAAAGAATACCTGAATAGCAACTATAGGTATGAAATGTGGCATTTGTTGAATCGCAATTATCAACAATTCAGTTCGGGCCAGAAACAAAACGTTTTGAAGCTAATTCTCAATATTACTGCAACTGATGATGAGGGAAATATTCACGAAGGCGCTACTGCCTATAACAAGGCAATTTGGTTAGCAGCAATTAAAAACCATGGTAAGGAAGAGGCAAGACTTTATCACGAAAATATAGGAATAGCTAAGACAGAACCAGATCATCCTGATTTCTCGAATTATATGTCCGCAGGCTGGGTTGTTCATGAGTCACCAATACCTATCGAAAAGCTCCAATCTTTATCCATAGAGGAGCTTGTTGAGGTATTGAAAACTTATAAAGATCCAGGCGGTTTTCGTGAGCCTGGCATTGAGGGCTTGGCAAAGACATTTAAACAAATCGTAAAAACATCACCACTTAAATTTTATAATAAACTTATTAGATTTTTTGAACTAGATTTAGCTTATGTTTATGAGATTATTGAGGCATACGGAGATCTGTGGACAGAAAGGGCACAATTGCCATGGGATGATATTTGGCCTTACTTGCTTGATTTTTGTTCAGCAGTAATCAAACAAGATCGCTTTGGGAATATAGAAAATACGAAACGTAGGGAGCATTTTGTTGCAAATCGATACTGGATTGTTAGCGGGATAGGACGATTATTAAAGGCTGGTACAAAATCAGATGATCATGCTTTCAGTGAAGGATATCTTCAAAAGTCAGAAGATATAATAGCCTTCCTTTTAAAAAATGAAAAAGGAAATGAATACAAAATTGATAGTGATGCGGTCTCCATCTCTATAAACAGCCCTCGTGGTCATTGTCTTGAAGCCTTAATCAATTTAACACTTCGTTCATGCCGGCTTTCTGATAAAAAAAACAATAAAGATCATTCAGAAGTGTGGGCTCATTTTCAACCGCTGTACGATACCGAGCTTGCACGTGCCGATATTCAGAAACCGGAATATGAGTTTGCCACTCTCATTACGAATTACTTGCCGAATTTCCTCTATATGTCAAGAGATTGGGTGTTGGGTAACCTCGGCAGGATATTTGATCAGGGGCACTGCCTGAAGTGGCTTTGTGCAATGCAAGGCTATGCTTACGTGGGCACCGTGTACCAAGAGGTATACCAATATTTAAAAGAGAATGGAGACTTCATAAAAGCGCTTGACGATGAAAATATCAAAGATCAGGTTGAAAACAAAATCATTCAAAATATTGCTGTAGCCTATATTAGTGGTTTCGAAAAGTACTCGGATGAAAATAGCCTAATTAGCGTTCTTGTATCGAGAAAAGTTTATAAGGAGCTTAATCATTTAATATGGTTTATATGGACTCTGCGAAAAAAAAATGATGAGAACTTGAGAAACAAAGTTTATGAATTATGGCCAAAAATACTTGAAGTGGTTGATGTCGACATAAAAGAAGGTAGAAGAATGGCCTCTCAATTATGTCTTTGGTCGATATTTGTAGACCAGGTCGATGATGAGAGGCGGAATTTACTACTTGCTATTGCGCCTTATGCGGATGAGGCACACAATTCATATAAGCTACTAGAAAGTATTGCCGATATAAGTCAAACACAGCCATTCGAGGCGCATACTATTTGGATGAAAATGTTGGAAAGTACATGCCCAGACTATCCAGAGGAAGCAGTACGCCAAATCCTAACGAACTTAGCAAGCAAGGGTCCCGAAGGTTTGCGTAAGGCGAGAGCTGCGGTAAGCGAATATTTGAAGAGTGGAAACGAGCGCCCTGCAACTTGGTTACGAGAGATAAAGAAGGAATCGTAGAATTTCTGATCATCATTCAGAAAAGAGAGAAAAAAACTAACACCACAATAGAGGCAGATGTAAAGGGTCGTTCAGCTTTGGCTTTAACGCTTATCAATTGTTTCCTCGGCACGTTAGGCATGCAGAGTCTTCCTTTACACAGATCGTTGTTAACGTTAGAGATATCTGCTATAGAGAAAACATTCAGCCTTATTCACAGACAGTTGCGATATTGATATGAAATCAATACCTCAAGCGGCTCGAAATAAGTAAAAGAAAATGCCATTTTCCGGATAGGCTTACTGCCTGCCTTGACAGGATGGCGACACGCAACCCTTCCTTAGTGTTAACACACCATACTTACAACCGACTTCAGGCTGGTTGTAATCTCACCATAGATTTAATTTCTAAGATTGAAGAGTAGATTCCATTAATATTTAATTTTGTTTGGCTGAACTGTTTGCGATGCTATACAATCCGCCCTTGCTT
>JAHIOG010000365.1 GCA_018895675.1 bacterium | reverse complement strand
CCGACTTTCTATATATTACAAATTTGTTTTGATAATTGTAATCATAATAAATCCATAGATCAGGTGTGCTACTTTCTGGAACAGAAATATCCGCATCTCGAAAATCAAAATAAAAATAAGGATCATTACCCGAACGCTCGAGTCGTATTTTATAAAATCCATGTCCAATATACTCATAAACTCCTTGAGGATCAACAACTCCATTCCAATCGTAACCATATTTATAATCTAGAAAAACTTGGTTTCCAGGTACTGTTAAAGTTCCACTATCATATTCATGGGTTACACCGTATTGAGGAATTGATTCGAATTCTCGGCTTTCATAAACAACTGATTGAGCTTCATTATACCATGTGTCTTCACCACTACCGTTAGAAGTTATGATATATAATTCATGACGGTAAGTTGTTGGATCTATAGCATAAATCTTTGTCGATACTCTGTAAAATCCAATAATTATTAAACATATACTCAAAACGAATGATATCTTTCTCATTTATCCCTCCAAATTAATATATCTCAATAATACCCTGAAGCTCCTGACTTCGCACTGCTGAGATTATTAGTTTTCCCTGGGAGTTGATTGCAATTTGCAGTTCCCCAACGTAATCATTAAATATCTGTGTGCTCCAGCGAAGGAGGCCATTAGAATCAAGGCTAAAAATCCTACCATCGGTCAAATATGTATAAATATTACCAGCTGCATCGGCTATTATCCAGGCATTGATTGATACTCCAGGTTGATATACCCAGCGTATATTACCTTTTGGACTCACTGAAATTATCAACGGCGAATCATCTGAATAAGGTTTGGATATATCAAAATAGAGATTTCCTTCCGGCCCAATCGCTATATTTGTGCTTCCGGAAAAATATTGAGCGTCATTTACAAGAAGCGAAATTTCCCAATCAAGACTTCCATCGGATTCTAGTGCAAGCAATGTACTGTCTGTCAAGGTGTAAATTTTACCGTCACAATTAACTGATATAGAACCCTTACCGTACCGGCTCCATAATATGTTACCGTTGTTGGCACCCAGCGCAAAGAGAGAGTCCCGTGAACTTATATATATCTGATCTCCTTGAGGAGAAAATGGACCTATGAAAGTAAAGCTTCTTTCTAGGTTTTCCCAGCGAAGCTCACCATCTGCGGTATAAGATGACGCCCCGTTATTTGCCCAAAACAGATTTCCTTCCTTGTCGATCTGTAAAGCCCACTTCGGACAGTTTTGGTTAATAATAATTCGATTTTCTATACTACCGTTTTTTGCTATTCTGGTAAGTGAGCGATCAGATCCAAATACAAAAACACCATTTGTTGATAAAACAGGTACAACAGAGATTGAGTTGCCGCTTTCATAAATTGACTCATACGAGACAGCCATTTGCCAGATAATCTGATATTCGGAGTCCAATTTTGTGATCACCCCTGTTTTTTTACCTAATGAACTATTAAAAGCCGTATCCCATGAAGTAGTATAATAAACGTTGTCATCCATCCCGATCAGTAAACCGGACTCCCACATTATACCGCTGGTATGACGGTAAACATGGAGGGTGTCACAACCACTTGGGCCAACATACTGACTTCGATATGTCCATTGCGGATCGTGTCCCCACATCGGCCAGGGACTATCCGCCAGAGAAGGCCAGTCTATCTGCTTCTGTTTATAGGAATTGTTATTTGAATGAGCCGGATTCTTTTCACAGCCCGGCCAGACTAATCCGATCAGGCAAATGAAGATTAAAATTGGTCTTTTCATGTCACCTTCCTTTCAGGTTGATACAATCAACCGGCAAAGAAATTTGCCGTTTAAATCTTTAGAAAGATAATTATAATAAATGTCGTCAGAGATTGCTGTCATTTTGCTTTACTCTATTCTCTGTTCAAATATAACTGTATGTTTTTTTTAGTTGCAAGACTTTTCATATGAAAACTGTTTTTCACAACATACTTTAAAAAATAAAATATAGTGTTGCAACATTTCTGCGTAGTTGCATTTATTGGACATAAACACTAATTTCAGCAGCAATAAAAGGAGTTGTATCTTAGTGAATATATATCGTTACACAGCAGACAAGCAGGAACAATGGGATCGTTTTGTATGGGAAAGTGTTAATGGAACGATATTCCATTCTCGCCGGTTTCTGTCCTATCATCCTGAAGACCGATTCGAAGATGCGTCTTTATTCTTCACTAAAAAGGGCGAGGATATTTTTGCCGTTTTTCCCGCCGTAAAAGGGGTTTGGAACGATATGCTGACCGTCCAATCTCACCGTGGGGCCAGCTATGGGGGATTTGTGCATCGTGAGGGGCTGAGTATATCAGACGCTTATAAGCTCGTAGACATGTTGATCAATCACTCTCAAAAACAGCAGATACAGCGAATTGTTATTACACTACCCCCGATTATTTACAACCATCGGCTATCCAACTACATGGATTTCGCATTGATCAAACATGGATTTCAATATCTTAAGCGGGAAGTTTCCAGCGTGATATATCTGGAAGATGATATTAAACAAAATGTCTTGAAATTCAAACAGACAAACCGTACTGCATTTCGACGGGCAATGAAGCTAGGGGTTGACATTAGAGAGTCAGATGATTATGAGAGCTTCTATAAAATTTTAAAAAAGAATCTTAAAATCCGACATAATGTACAACCCACCCATACCCTTGAAGAGCTGATTCGGCTGAAGAATCTTTTCCCCAATAAAATATTTCTGTACGGAGCATTTATTGAAGATGAAATGATTGCTGGTGTGGTAATATTCGACTGCAACCGGAATGTTTCACTGGCGTTTTACATCAGTCACAATGAAGATCGGCAGCAGTATCGTGGAGTTAACATTCTTTTTTACGAAATAATTAATCGGTGTATCAATAAAAGCTTCCGATATCTTGATTTCGGAATTTTCACAGTCAATATGGATCCTAATCTTGGTTTAGCGCGTTTTAAAGAGGGCTTTGGTTCAAGCGGCATTCTACGTGACACTCTTTATCTGGACTTATAATGTATTGGCTTTTATTTAAGTATTTACGAACACAGAATTAATACCAACAATGACTACATCCATTCGATCACTGACAAAACAAACACTGGTTTACGGGTTCGGAACCATTATGACCCGCCTTGTCACTTTTCTGCTTCTACCGGTTTATACAAATGTACTATCTCCGGCAGATTATGGATTGGCGGTGCTGGTTTTTGTTTTTACCGCCTTCATGAATCATATTTACAATTATGGTCTGGACTCGGCTTTAATGCGGCATTACGGTGAAGATCCTGATCCAACGCAAAAAACCAGGGTGCTGTCTACAGCCATCTGGATGGCGCTGGGAAGCAGCCTTTTATTCAGTGGAATTATCTTTGTTCTGAACAAACCATTAAGCCAGCTGCTGCTGCCTTCCGTTGATTATGCAATATTAATAAAGTTCGCAGCGGCAATCCTGTTTTTCGACTGTATCGGACGAGTGCCTTTTGCCTTGCTGCGACTGGAAGAAAAACCAATGCTCTTTATGGGTGTCCGCCTGATCAATGTGATTGTGACGCTCGCATTGAATATATACTTCGTCGTATTTCTCAAAACCGGAATTATCGGTATTTTCCAGAGCAATGTCATCGCATCCTGCCTGACCGCTGCGATTCTGTTTGCCATCGTTGTTTCAAAGGTCAAAATCACAATTTCCGGGAATGTTGCCAAAGACCTGATGCTTTTTGGTTTGCCCTTCGTTCCGGTTGGATTGGCGACAGCTGCCATGGAAATGCTGAACCGCTATATTGTTCAGCACTTTATGGGACTCGATGCAGTGGGAATATTCAGCGCCGGTTATAAACTGGGTATTTTTATGCTGCTGATCTCAACCGCATTTTACTATGCCTGGCAACCATTCTTTATAAAAGCCGGAAAAAGGGAATCGTCCAGAGCGCTTTTTTCGAGAGTCTTGACCTATTTTGTGCTGGTGGCTCTCAGTTTCTGGGTTGTGTTAACGGTCTTCATGCACGAAATCATTAACTTCCAGGTGGGCAGTGTTTATCTGATCGGTCCTGAATTTCAGGGTTGTGAATCTATGGTGCCCTTTGTTCTGCTCGGATATGTTTTCTTTGGGATTAACCAGGTGTTTTTACCGGGTATCTATTTTGAAAAAAAGACCCGCTATTTAGCATATATTACTCTCGTTGCAGCCGGAGCGAACATTCTATTTAACTTTCTGCTAATTCCAATATTGGGACTGGTCGGTTCAGCTATATCTTCTGCAATCGGATATATCGTTCTTGCAGTTTCAACCCTTACGGTATCCCAACGATTGTTTAAAGTGCCGTATGAGTACAAGCGGATAATTCTCTTATTCATTGTATCTCTGACCGCTGGTTTTATCAGTTATAGCCTTGATTTATCAATTGTTATACGAATCATGATTGTTGTGCTCTTGCCGATAATCCTGCGCTTGCTGGGATTCTTCAAGAAAGAAGAACTCGCATCATTAAAGGTTCTGCTGCCCTTTAGATAAAAACGATGAAAAAGTCCACCCATATTTGTCACGTTAGTATCGGTCATAACCCTACAGATGACCGAATTTTCTACAAGGAGGTCAAAACTTTATCGGAAAAGTATCAAAATATTTCTGTGATCGCTCCAAATCGTTTTGATCCGGGATCATATCTTGGAATTCGGTTTCATCTATTCCGGGAAATTGGTTTTTTCCGTAATCTGTTTCGTGCCTATAAAATCGCTCGCGAGCTTCAGGCAGACCTTTACCATATTCATGAGTTTGAATTCCTCCCTTTTGCACTCATCCTCAAATATAAGTACAGGAGAAAAATTATCTACGACGCCCACGAAACGATCTATTACTACTTCACAGAATTCACACGCCGGTCGAAACTAATCACATTCATTCCTGCAGTCGTTGCCCAGGCATTAGAGTGGGGTTGTTCCCGCTTTACGGATCATGTAATTACCGTTACTCCCTGGGTAGCAAAAGGATTCAAGCCATTTCATAAACGCATCTCGCTTATTTATAATTATCCCATCGTTGATATGTTCGATAAAATACCTCAACAATATGTTCCAAAAAATCGAACGGTAATTTTATACCACGGTCAGCTAGCGCCCGCGAGGAATATTCATGTAATGGTTGAAAGTATGGTTTATATCAGTAAAAAATTCCCTGATGCCAAACTGCTGATCATCGGCGGCGTTCAACAGTGGTATAAAGAACAACTGGATCAGATAGTCAGAAATAATCATTTGGAAAAATCGGTTGAATTTCGTCCGCCGGTACCTTATACCGATATTCCTGAATTGATCCAATTCGCGACACTGGGTCTTTCTTCAATGATGCCAAATGAATCCTTTAAACGATCTATTCAAATCAAGCCGTTCGAATTTATGTGTTTGGGAATTCCGGTGCTCGGTTGCCGGGTTCCATCAACCGAAATGTATATTGAACAAACGGGCAGCGGTATGCTGGTAGATCCTCCGACAGCCGAAAATCTGGGCGCCATTATCATTGACCTTCTCAGCCATCCGGAAATTATGCAACAAATGGGAGAACGGGGGCGGCAGGCAGTCCGCGAACAATTTAACTGGTCGAAAATGAAAGAGCCGCTCTTTAATATTTATGAAAAGGTTCTGACATGCTAAAAATACTCTACATATCGCCTGAGAACACTGTCGGAACATTGTCCTACTGGCTGAAAGCCCATGAGCTGAATGGAAACCACTGCCGTTTTGTGACCTTTTTCAAGAATGCTGCCGGATACGAAGATGATATCTTGCTGAATTTACCTCTGGTCGCCGCAAAACCCTGGTACATAAAATCACGACTTATTTTCAGGCGGGTAGCGGACGGCAAAGCGCCGAATGAAGATATCGGCGGTAATCCACCAACCTGGGATCCACCGCAATGGCAGAAAAAATTGTTTGCTCTGCGGGAAAAACTATGGTCCCCAAAAATCGAACAGGCAATTAAAGAATATAATCTCGAAGATTTTGATATTTACCATTTCGAGTGGGGAACTGATTTTTATCGTGATGCTCGATTCGCAAAAAAAATGAAAGCATCCGGAAAAAAAATCGTCTGTCACTATCACGGACAGGATATGCGGACCCGGGGAGTCATACCCGAAATGGACCAAATCGCCGATTTAAATCTGACAAATGAACTGGATCTGATGTACCGGCATCCGAATATTCACTACCTATTTTTGCCTTACGACGTTTTATCGTTTCACGTTCGAGACAAGATCAATGATCCCATAACAATCTGCCATGCCACCACGAACCGGGAAGTAAAAGGCTCAGACCTGATTATTCAGGTATGTACAGAATTGGAAAAGAGTCACGGTATTCGTTTTATTTTCATCGAAAACACAGCTCATTCAAAGGTTCTGGAACTGAAGCGTCAATCGGACATTTACATCGATCAGATTGGCGCGCTGACCTGGGGTTACGGAATGAATTCGCTGGAAGCGCTTTCTATGGGTCTGGTTTGTGTCACATCATTAAACGAAACCTACGAATCCTTCATACCCGACCACCCGTTTGTAAACGCCAATGGAGAAAATTTAAAAGAGAAACTGGTTGAATTGATTGAACAAAAAGAATTGCTCCGGGAAAAACAAATCGAAAGCCGGGAATGGGTTGAAAAACACCATGATTATCGAAGTGTCGTCAAACAACTGTACGGCTTTTACCGGGAAATCGGAGTCGGGATATAAATCATGCGAATTACTTTCATCCTGCCCGGATTCATATCTATTCCCATGGGAGGCGTGAAAGTCGTCCATGAATATGCCAACCGGCTGTCGCGAAAAGGACATGATATTACTCTGGTCTATCCGGAACAATTACAGATAAATCTTTTATACAGGTTTAAAAAACAGGTTATCAAAAGATACGATGCGCTATTTGGCACAGAACGTAAGCTATATTACACGCCCGATCCGGCTGTTAAAGTTCTGGTGATAAAAAGAATCCGGGCAAAATATATTCCCAACGGTGATGCCGTTATTGCCGTTGGCTGGCAAACCGTGGAACAAGTATATCAATTACCGCCAGAGCGCGGTCGGAAATTTTACTTTCTGCAGAGTTTTGAAACCTATTTTGGCAATACAGAAAAAGTGCTCAAAACTTATCATCTGCCACTAATCAAAATGGCTGTTTCCCAATGGATCATCAATGAACTGTCCGCTATAAATGAATTTGCCGAAGGACCGCTTGGAAATTCCATAAGTAACGATGAGTTTTTTATTAAAAATAAAAATAGTGAACGACCGATAGACATTATGATGCTCTACCATCCGGCGCGAATCAAAGGAGCAAAAGAAGCACTTGCCGTTTTAAAAACTTTGAAAAAACAACACCCGGATCTGAAAGCAATACTGATAGCGGCGCGCCAACCGGTTCATTTCATTCCATCCTGGATCAATCTGGTAATACGACCATCAATAGAAACATTGAGAGAACTTTACAATAAATCGAAGGTGTTCCTCCACACAAGTCGCCTGGAAGGTTGGGGCTTGCCGGTCATGGAAGCAATGGCATGCGGCTGCGCAATTGTTGCCTGCCGAAATCGCGGCGTGATGGAGTATTTGATTCATGACGTCAATGCGCTAATAGCTCCGATCGGGGATAAGAAAACACTAATTTCACAATTGAATCAATTGCTTCAGGACGCTCACCGCAGAAAAAAGCTTGCGAAACAGGGACTGAAAACAGTTCATCAATTCTCCTGGGAATCGTCTGTTTCCAAATTCGAAGATATTATCTCAAAAGGCGCATGATGGAAAATTATCAACCAACCATATCCTTTATTGTTTCAGCCTATAATTCCGCAAGCACCCTTCCTGTATGCCTGTCATCTATACTTCGGCTAAGCTATCCCCCGGAAAAAATTGAAGTCCATATCGTGAATGACGGATCTACGGATAACACAACAGACGTTCTGAAAAAGCTAGCTCTTCCCGGTAATGTTCAGGTTCACACGCACGAATCGAATCGGGGATTATCGGCAGCCCGCAACACAGGAATTCACCATTCAACCGGCGAAATTTTGTTCTTCCTGGATGCTGATATGGAAGTTCCGAAAGATTATGTTCAACAACATTTAAATTTACTCCGAAAGGAGCGGGTCATTGGTGTTGTGAGCCGTTTGCGTCCTTCCCCAAAAAACCGATATGATAAATATCAGAGATACCTTTATGAGGCAAAAAGAGGAGCGGCGCGCTATCCATCTGGCAGTCCGCTGCCTTTTCAGGCGTTTTTTTTTGGCGCAACATCAGTTAAAAAGAATGCAATTGATCAAACCGGTTGGTTCGACGATTCAATAACGACGTATGGCGGCGAAGATACCGAATATTCCTACCGCCTCTGGAACCAATATCCCGACGGGTTATTCTCTTCCCTGGAAATACAGGTAACCCATCATCATTACCGGTCTTTCCGGAAAGCGCTGGTCACAATTGAACAGTTTGGAAAAACCGTCGTCCCGTATCTGGTCAAAAAACACCCGGAATTTGAATCTCTTTATGGATTATCATTCTTAGATTATCCCACACTGCATTCGATACAAAACAGCAAGTTAAAACCATTATGCGGTTGGATTCTTAAATCACAGATAACATTTCAATTCTTTCGACTGCTTTATCATATAACCCCCTATCCGCTTTCCAATATAATCGTCCGAATTCTTATGGCTTCAGCATTATTGCGAGGCATCTCACAATCTTTGAATTTGATCACAGCTTGACATTTAAACAAAAACTGCTTATAATATTTATGTAAAATATTCTGCGGGGGACCGGTAAAATGACGGAAGTATTTAAGCGCTGTTATTGCTGCTTTGATGCTTCTTTTGACCCAAAATGTCGCCTGCCACGACGAGCAACTAATTCATTAGCCACTCCTAAAGGGATTCCGTTGGAAAAAGCCACAAAGCCACAAAGATTTTATTTATTGTAATGTTAGTCATCGGGCATTTTACACATTTAGAGGGTGGGATAGAAACTAAAATGAGTGTTCAAATGAAGAATCCGGGAAAGTGTCATATCCCAAAGGGAATCTTCGATGATTTAAAACATTAATGGTGTTTCTGAAAGGTTAAAAGGTTTCCATACTAATTATCAATAAATGATGAATTATCAGAAAAAATTAAAAAGAGGAAAAGATGTTGAATGAAACGAAATCCCGCCTGTCCCGTATAATTCGGGGAATACTTTCAGGGAGAAAATTTAGTTTAGTTTTAGGATTTATGCTGAGTTTGTTGGTTTTATTGTTTACCGTCAGCAGTTTATTCGCGCAAACGGCAACAGCACCTTTACTCGGTGACGGTTCAAGTGGAAATCCTTACCAGATTGCCAATCTGGAAAATCTTTACTGGATTGCTGCTTCGGACGCTATAGTACCAAGTCCAACTCAAGCAACCCGCTGGGCTGCTTATTATATTCAAACCGCCGATTTCGATGCTTCGGACACTGAAACCTGGTTCCCAGACGGTTCCGGAGGTTATTATGGCGGCCGCCCATTGGAGACGATCCTAACCACTTCACCGGCTCGTACGACGGACAGGATTACACCATTAACGGGCTCTTTATCCATCGTAGCTCAACCGATTATGTTAGTCTGTTCGGTTCTACAAACGGTGCAACCATCTCCAATTTAGGTGTAACCAATGTGGGTATTACGGGAAAAGAATGTGTTGGCGGGCTCGTGGGATGGAAAGGGGATGGTACCCTCCTGAGCAACAGCTTTGCAACCGGCTCGGTGAAAGGAGATATAAATGTCGGCGGGTTGGTGGGAATAAATACTTCTTCCAATGTAAGCAACTGCTATGCCACCGCTTCGGTGTCGATGAGTGAGACGGCGTTGTCAGGATCCCATTTCGGCGGATTGGTGGGGCGTATTTATAGTTTTTCTGTGATCGAGAAAAGCTATGCCACCGGCTCTGTGTCGGGAGCGGCTCGTGTCGGTGGCCTGGTGGGCTGGTTTAGAGGTTATAATAGTATCATTATGAACAGTTATGCTACCGGCTCAGTGGTGGGATATGATCGGGTCGGCGGTTTAGTAGGGGAAAGTAATTTTGAATCCTACGTGGTCAACTGCTATTCCACCGGCTTCATACCGGGGGATGGTCCTTTAATATGCGGGTTGGTGGGGTCTTCAACTGTTCTTTTCCCCGTGGATGATTCTTTCTGGGATATGGAAACATCTGAACAAAGCATCCCTTCTTTCGGTACGGGTAAAACCACTGCCGAAATGAAAACACTGGCTACCTTTACAGATGTAACAACTGTCGGATTAACCACTGCTTGGGATTTTGAAACAAATCCCAATGACGATACTGGAAATAATGATTATTGGGATATGGATTATTCTGCTGTTATCAACAATGGTTATCCCTATCTTTCCTGGGAGGATGGCGAAGATGTATCTCTTCCCGTCGAGCTTTCTTCCTTCACCGCCACTTCAGGTCATGGGCAAGTTACCCTTAATTGGACTACCGAAAGCGAAATAGAGAACCTTGGTTTCAATATGTACAGAAGTCTTAATTCCAATAGACAATATACAATAATCAATAATCAATTGATCCCGGGAGCCGGGAATTCATCCAGTCGGCATGAATACGAATATGTGGATAAGGGCTTGACCAATGGAATTAAATACTGGTACAAATTAGAAGATGTGGACTACAGTGGAAACACCGAATTACACGGACCCGAATCAGCCACTCCGATGAAAAAAGCTGCTCCTAAAGAATTCCGTCTTTATCCGAACTATCCCAACCCGTTTAATCCGGTTACCACAATCTCTTATGATTTACCTGATGATGGTCTGGTTGAACTTACGGTCTATAATATGCGCGGCGAAAAAGTCGCAACGCTCATGCAAGGCAAGCAGGAAGCCGGTTCGTACCGGTTGAATTGGGATGGAACAGACCGGAATGGCGAGATGGTGGCTTCGGGGATATATTTTCTCAGGATTGCCAGCGGGAGTTATTGCAGGACCAGTAAAATGGTTTTTATCAGGTAGAATAACTTTGCGAAAGTTTATTCTAAAGTAATTTCTGACAGTAACCAGAGTTCTGCTCAATATATGGATGTAGCTTTCGCAAAGGTTTCCTACATAAAGTGGCAGGAGTAGCTCCTGCCACTACTGTTAACCCGAATTTCTCACAAAAATGGCTCTAAAGAACAGCAAGGATAAAAAACCTGTTGAGATTATCTATCCAGAGATTCTCTTTTGGTGAGAAAGGCGGGTTAATATCATCCTGGATATATTTTCTTAAGATCGTGTGTGGGAGTTATTCCAGGGCAAATAAGATGATTTTCTTGCGGTAGGGGAAATTACGAAGTATTATCAAAATGAAATTTGATTTTCAATTGCTTTTATTTTTCTCAACAATAATCTTTGGCAAGATTTGTGTAATGTGCTGGTCTTTGATTATATTTATGATTATTTTTAAATGAATTAAATTTGTTGAAGAACATGAAAATTAAAAATGTAAATGGAGTAAAAGGGAATGAGTAGTTATCGATTTTCGGCAGTAATTGAGAAAGATAGAGATGGTTACTATGCTTTTTGTCCTGAACTTCAAGGGTGCTATACTCAAGGTGATACTTATGAAGAAGCGCTAGATAACATTAAGGATGCAATTCAGTTACACGTACGTGATAGGATAGAAGATGGAGAAGATATTACACAACCCGAGTCGGTCAGTCTTACTTCATTAGAAGTAGCAGTATGAGTGACAAATTACCAGGGATAACTGCTGCTGAAGTTATCAGGGCACTGGAAAAGGCAGGATTTTTTCTTGCAAGGCAAAGCGGAAAACACAAAATATACAAGAATAGGGAAGGCAGGAGAGTAACTGTCAGCTATCATTCAGGAAAGATACTTCATCCTAAGGTTCTGAAAAGCATAATGCGAGATGCCGATTTAACAATAGAAGAATTCAAAGATTTGTTATAAAAAGGTATTCTGATTAAAAGACGATTTTTATCAGGTAGGGATAAGTAATAACCTTCCGAAGGTTGACAGGCGGCACTAACAACTTTGTCACGAGGGACTCCTTCGGAGCGAAAGTTTTTTCATGAGAATTCTCTGATAATTATTGGGCTTTGTACTATTCATTGATTGAACTTTCGCAAAGATTTAACCTCCTAAAAGCTGAAACCAATTTGGCTTCGCTGAAAATTGGTTTATTTTTTGATGAATTATCGGGATTAATCTGTGCGAACCAGACTTGTCACCACCTCGATATGCGGCGTATGCGGAAAGAGATCAATGGGCTGGATGTTGTCTATCGTATAGTTGCTCTTTTCGATCAGCATTTTTATGTCGCGAACCTGTGTTGAAGGATTGCAGGACACATAAACGATGCTTTTGGGATTCATTTGAGCAACCACAGGAATCAATTTAGGATGCATACCGCCCCGGGGCGGATCGATGATCATTACATCGGGTTTAGGCAGATCGTCGAATAGTTCAGGGTTTTTCCCGAAGAGTTTGTCGAGATCGCCTTCGATGAACCGAACATTTTCGATCCGGTTGAGCGCAGCGTTTTCCCGGGCGTCTTTGACAGCGTCTTTGACGATTTCAAAACCGATAACTTCTTTTGCCTGTTCCGCAAGGTACAATGCGATGCTGCCGGCGCCGCAATAAAGGTCCCAAACCACATCGGTGTTTTTCAATGCGGCGTATTTTGCAACAATGTTATAAAGCGCTTCCGCCATGACCGTATTAGTCTGGAAGAATGAAGCCGGGGAAATCTTAAATGTCAGATCACCTAAATTTTCGATGATATGATCTTTTCCGAAAAGAATATGTTGTTTTTCACCGATAGTTGTTTCCGATAACGATCGGCTGATAGTATTGACAACGCTGGTTAAATTATTAAGTATGGCAGACAAATTGTCGATGAGCGGCTGAAATATCCGGTGTTGGTCGTTGGATGTGACGATATTGATCATCAATTGATTTGTATTACGGGCTTTGCGTAAAATCAAATGTCGTAAAAAACCTTCATGTTTTTTCTGATCATATGGAATCAGGTGAATTTTTCGGGCGAAATTCCGGACGGCTGCCAGCACGACTGCGGTTTCTTCCGGCGCTATCAGGCAGTCGTTAAGATCGATGGCTTTCCAGAAATTGCCGGGCGCCCGCAGACCCAGAGCGAAATCATCGGGTTTGTGACTTTCAAAGTCGCCGGTCAGCCAGCGTTTATTGGAAAAGGCGAATTCCATTTTATTGCGATAACGGAAGATGTCCTGAGAACGAATGGGCGTCTGAACTTCAACAGGTCCGAATCCGCCAAGATGCCGGTACAGCTGTTTGACCTGGTTGTGCAGATACTCCAGTTGCTTGTCGTACGGTAAGTTTTGGAATGTACAGCCGCCGCAGTATTCAAAATACGGGCAAGGAGCGTCATCCTGTAGCGGGCTTTTTTTTAGTACTTTTAGTATCCGGGCTTCGGCAAAACTTGATTTGACCTTTGTGATTCGGGCATTGACTTTCTGCCCCGGCAGTCCGTTTTTAACAAAAATGATAAAATCGTCAATACGGGAGATGCCGGCGCCGCCGAAAGCCAGGTCTTCGATTTCTACAGATATGTCTTGCCCTTTATTAACCGGTTTTTCCATCGGGGCGTAATTTATTGAATGATATAATTGGGAACGAGAGATTTATGACTTCGTTGATTTAATCATTTTTTCGGAAATGAAAACACTATATTGTAGTGAATAATATCGCACTATACATCATATTTTATCTGTAATTTTAAATAAGGATTAAATCAACAGGGTTATTTATTGACCGGTATTTGAATCCACATCATCGATTTGGAAAGGGTCCATGTATTCTTTGGCATATTTCAGGTATAATTTTTCTTTCACGAAAATCCTGAAAAGCTCCGGATCGATATGACGGTCTTTTGCCATGAATCCCATAATCCGCATGGCTTCGGAGAGGGTTTTGCCTTTTTTATAGGGGCGGTCTCTGGCTGTCAGGGCTTCGAAAATATCGGCTAACGCCATTATCCTGGCTTGCGGAGAAAGTTGATCGTCCGCCAGACCGTTTGGATAGCCGGTGCCATCCAGTTTTTCATGGTGTCCGCCGGCGTATTCAGCCACCCTGCGCAATTTTTTAGGATAAGGTAGTTTTTCCAACATTTTGATGGTGACAACTACATGATTATTGATAATCTGGCGTTCTTTATCGGTGAGGGTTCCTTTAGGGATGCAAAGGTTGACGATCTCGTCTTCATTGAGAAGGTTCATGGGCTGCCTGTTCATCTCTATTTTCTCTTCACCGATGGAATTGACGCGCTCCTGTTTTTTCTGTTCCATGAATTCTCCGCCGACATTGGCTTTTTCAAGGAAGGCAAGGTTCTCCTCGATCGTTGTAATCCGGGTTCGGTAGTTTTCCTCCGGGGCGCCGATGTCCTCAAGAGATTTTCCTTCGGCGATGCGGAGCTTATGTTCCAAAAGCTCAATCCTGGCGTCTCGTTTCAGTATTTCGAAGCGGGTTATTATGGTATTGATCCGATCGTAAATTGTCTCAAGTTTGGTAGCTTTATCAACCACATATTCCGGAGTGGTAATCTTTCCAATATCGTGCATCCACGCGGCGATACACAATTCTCTGATCTCATTATCATTCATGTTTAAGGAAGCGTAACTGCCGTAATTGATGCCGTTGACCGTTTCCGCGATCATCAGCGTCAGTTTGGCAACCCGCTCAATGTGACCGCTCATAGAGGGTGATTTTTCGTCAATCGCTGCCGCAATCACCTGGATGAAAGATTCTAATAATTGTTCCAGGTCGTGGATCAGGCGGGTGTTTGTGACGGCAATTGCCGCCTGGGACGCCAGAGAGATAATCAGTCCCTGGTCAGATTGAGAAAAGGGAATGGATTCATTACTAATAGGATCTATAGCGTTGAGCAGCTGCAAAACACCGATGATTTCATCTTCGTGGTTCCGCATCGGCACAACCAGCATAGACTTGGAGCGATAACCGGTTTTATCATCAAAGGTTCTGGTGCCGGTAAAATCGAATCCCTCCACATCGTACACGTCAGGAATATTCACAACTTCACCGGTGAGTGCCACGTGAGCGGATACCATGGCATGATTTGGTTTGCCGTCTTGCTGGAACAAGCGCACCGGGTACCAGTCAATGGTATTGCCCGAAGTTCCGCCCATGCGAATATTAAGCGAATCGGTCTGGACAATCTCAAAGCGCATGGATTTTTCATCATCGCTCATCATGTAGAGTGTGCCGCCGTCGGCATTGGTGAAATGCCGGGCTTCTTCCAGGATCATTTCCAGAAGTTTGGGGAGGTTACGTTCCGCCGAGAGAGCGGCGCCGATTTTTGAAAGATTTTTAACCTGTCCACAAAGTGAGGAGATATATTCCTGAACTTCTCTGGGTGTATTCAGGAGTTTATTCCGGAGATTGCTGTCTTCAATGTGACAGAGCGGGTCTGATGATTTTTCATTTTTTTGGGTAGTCTGATCTGATTTCATTAATTATTTCTCGTTTCCACAAATTTCCATAATGGTATTGAAATAAAAAACGATTATTTTCACTAAAATTGAGTTACTTATTGACAAGAACCTGTTTTGTGAATTTTTTTATCCATTCGGCAATATTCATGCTCCTTTTTTCAGTTAGTGACCAAATGAGTGATATTGTTACAATAAACAGGATAAAAAGAGCGTTGACATAGCCGTTGGGCGTACCGGATTGCACGAATTTAACGGATGTTGTGACGGCTGCGTAGGTTATTCCAGCGTACAAGTATGCCGGAATATTATTCCGCAGAAAAAATCTTGCCGCGATCCAGATCCAGATGATTGCAATTCCATAGGAAGCATACAGAACCAAAAATTCTGTTGCAGTATGGAACGTATCCGGGATAAAAACTGCCAGCAGCAATGCGGCAATTATTGGTCGTAATATTTTAATGGAAATAGTTTCTTTGATCCAGAAAATGAGAATGCCTATTACAGCTGTATAAATAATTCCCCGGCTGATGATTCCTATAACCGATCGGGCTAGTGGGAAAAAATAGTTAATCGCACCGTTAATCTGAAAATCAGGGTGGATGATCGTAGGCGCAAAACGCAGCGCCCCCCAGGAAATCAGATGCTGAACTCCAGCCAGTCCAACCGTAACCAGTATTGCGCCAAAAACAGCATCACGGGAAAAATGGTATCGGCAATCTCTTCTGAGCGTTGTCAGACCGGCTGGATAAAGTGCGGAAATAATCGCTAAAAGTAAAAATATCATACCGGTAATAGCGAGGAATTTAAGGAGCGAGATCAGTGTCCAGAATACGGTCCAGACGCCGATGGTCCAGCTGGAATTGTAATTTGTCAGGGCAAAAGGGTAATTTAGCAATTCGGTGATTAACCATAACCCGCCAATGACCGAACCGGTAATCAACGGCGCTTTCCATTGTATGGAGATAGACTTAATCCGGCGTGTTAAAATAATGATGGAAATAACGGCAATCAGGCAAAGGCTGATGATCTGAATTCCCAGCCTTATTGAGTAAAACAGAGTTTTTTGGGTTTTACGATGTCTCCATTCTTCCGGTATCTTGTAGAATATCGAGTATGCCGAAACGTCATCACCGCTGATAATGGTATTTAGTCTTAAGGTTGCCTGCTCGACGTTTGCCGGGTGATTTTCTTCGGATTCCCAGATAAATGTATATTCCTTGCGATTTTGCAACTGCCTGGAGTAATCCTCAACCAGTGTAAAATCGGTCAACTGATATCCGCAGCCTAATAGAAATTTCTCGGATCTGAAGCGAGCGCCGTCTTTGTCCAGCGAAAATGCTGCGGCATCTTCCGGGAGTAAATGGTCGAAGCCCACAACCTTCTTTTCACCGGGGTGGATATAAATAATGTATTCTTCTTTTTCCAGGGGACGATAAAAGCGCATTTTCCAGACTACAGGATTATTCAGGTAACGCGCCAGTATGGAATTTAATTTTTTAACTGAGCTGTGTTCCAGAATGTATTGTCCTGTTAATTGATTGTAATTGTTTTCAAGTATGAGAGTATTCCTAAAGTTATCCGGATCAACGCCTTTTCCTTTCAGAAATTCAGTCGCCGTCTGTTTGATTTCAGAACGCGGAACAGGATAGTTATAAAATTCACCGATAGGTTGAATAGGTATGAACTTTATTAAAAGAAAAACAATCAGCAGCGCCAGTCCGATTTTTATACGCTTTGGCGTTAACTGACGGTAAGCATCTTTCAGGGGCTGGCACGCTTCGGAGGGTTGTTTGTCATGATACAATGGTTTTTGGTCGGGAACCCCTCGTTCTAAAAGCGGTTCATGTTCGCTGAACCCTCTATGTTTTATATACATGATGATATTGTAAAGAAGCGGGATCAGCATAATGCCGACGGTAACCGAGGAACTGATGATATGGTATGTCTCGCCGGTTTGAAAAAGAATTATCGATGAGTAGATCGCATCAACCGTGTAATGCCAGATGAGTACAGTTAAGATGCCGAATTTTAAAAAGATAAATCCAATTAATATGCCAAAGATGGAAACTTCAAATCCGCGGATCCAGAAAGGTTGATTGGGATAATTAGCATGCGCAAATCCCCAGATTGCCGCCGGGATGAGAATTGCCAGCAGCTTAGACTTGAGTAGTTTTTCCAGAAACGGGATAGAGAAAAACCGGAAAGTAAATTCTTCCAACACCGCCGGTAAAAAACCACCGATTAAAATCAGGATCCACGGGAATGCTGTATTTAGAATTTCCGAGTATGAAATATCCGCAGGAGCCCAGGCGCCATAGTGTTTTGCTACCAGGTAGAAAATTGTTTGGAACGCCATGAATGAGATTGCCAGAGTTATGCCGATGATGACGCTGAAGAAAAAGTGCTTTGATTTCAATCCACGGAGAGAAAACAGTTTGCCGAGCGGAATTCTATTCGGGAACCGGTCGCGATACATATATTCACCGGCGCCCGTTATGACTGTTATTAATAATGCCAGCAACAACGACTGGATAAATACTTCGATAAAAAAGCCACTATAAAAGGCGCCGAGACTTTGATTGGTGTCGAAGTGAAATTTGTAAAGAGGCAGCAGGTTTAATTCGGAGAGGAATTTCAGAATGAACGTTATGATGCCAAAAGCAAGGGCTGTTTTGGTATTGACCTGTTTTTTTGCCAGGTAGATAATAAAGGTGACAAAAACAGCAATTAACAGCAGGAGAAACAATACATCCGCCGTGGTGGCGGTTGTAGCGTTTAAGGAACGCAGTTGCTGGTAATTACGCTTCCACTCTTCAGGGATGTGTAAATATTCTTTGTACCGACCGATTTTATCGCCTTGAACGATGAGCTCAAAACGATAAGTTGCATCATATATTTCGACATTTTTCTTTTTGTAGGTAAACTGGTAATCGACACGATTGGGTCTGACTTCTGTTTTATGTTCTATAAACTCCCAGTCATTCATATTAATGTTTATGATATTTTTTAAAAAACGGTGACCTAATCGTCTGGCGTCATCGATAGAAAGCAAAGGAGCGGCGGACTCTTCGGGGATCTTGTGTTCAAACCGGGTGATTTCACCTTTAGGGGTCACTGAAACGATGATTTCTTCACGTGATAATGGTTGAAACCAGCGGTTTGTCCATTGCCATATGCGGAATTCGTTGGTCAACAGCTCTTCGGAGTCTTCGATGCCGATTTCTTTTTCGATGAATATTTTGGCGGTGTTGTCAAAGTCAAAGGCAACCGCGTGAGTTTTGGCGCCCGGATTAACGTCCATGGTTTTCAGGAATTGCAGAGCAATGTCTCGTGATTCTTTGCGGTTTACCTGGAAATCAATCGAATGTTCAGGAAAAGCCCGGTGGTAATTTGTAACTTCAAAATAACCGGCAATAACTACCACGACAAGGCAGATCAGGAGCAGCATTAAATCTTTTTTGGTGAGTCGTGTTTCCATCATTACTAATATAAGATATTTTGAGAAAATTACATGTTAATAAAAATGAAAGACCCCGCCATTTGACGGAGTCTATTCATTATTAAATTTGTTGATCGCTAAAGAAAAAGTGTTACTTTCTTCCTCTTGCCATCTTTGCACGGGATACATCACCATCTTTGTCGATGAAATACAGATATCCCTTTTCTCTTTTAACACTTGCCTGGTTAATAACTTCGGCGCCACCGCCTTTTTCGCCGCCGCGAGCCATTTTGGAACGAGCCACATTACCATTTTTGTCGAGATAATAGAGGTAACCTTTTTCTTTCTTTACTCCGCAAGTTACAACTTTTTCTGCCATAATAAATTCCTCCTTATTGATTTGTTGCTTTAAAACTCATAGCGATACTATGTTACACGACAATATTTAAAATGTCAAGAGATTTCCGTCGGGGGAAACAGATATTTTTCGGCTCAGCGGATTATTCTTCCCCGTTGGTGATCAATCTTCCGCTGTGGATGCAGGCCAAAAGTTGTAAAACAGAAAACCCGTATCCGTTTCTTATCCCGCTTTTTTCATCTGCTAATGTTTCAACTAATCGTCTTTCTGTACCCTTAATTTTTCATTTGTTTGCAGCCTTTTGATTCCGCAATGATTTTATTTTACCAAAATCATTAGAAGCTACTATTCATAAATCTGGAATTCCAAAATCATACTGGAGAAAATGGGCAAATGCAGGAAATAAAAAAGCGAGAAAAAAGATACAATATTCTGGCACAAAAGAATTTCCAAAATAAAACAAAAGCATTTAATCAATCTATCAATAACGAAAAAAGAGCACATAATGTGCTCTTTTTTCAATGGCTGGCTGTCTTGAACAAAATCCGAACTTTTTTCAAAGAAAATCCGGACGCTGATTTTTGATAATTT
>JAHIOG010000364.1 GCA_018895675.1 bacterium | reverse complement strand
TACTCTATCATTATCTGTATCAAGCAAAAAATCTACAGTAAAGTTATCCCCTCCAACGCCACCAACTGCCTTATATGAAAAGCTTGCGTTCAAGTCTTTCAAAGCATATAAAATCATTTCCTCATAGTACTGACCTTTATAGGCGACACGGGTGATTTGGTTCAAAGCAGCTTCGGTAACCACATCAATTTGTTCGGCGCTTAAGTCGGTCCCGTGTCTTCCAATTTCTTTGCGAACCTTCTCCTTCACTTGTTCCTTTTCAATTTCACCAAACTCGATTCCAAAGATCTTTTTTACATTCATATCGAATATTATTCTTTTAATGCGATCGAACGTAAAAAAAATAAAAAGAATGAGAAAACCAATAAGCATACCCATGTTATACTTGAATTTAATGGATATAAGGATAAGTGATAGCAACACGAAAGCTGCTGCAAGGTCCTTCCAAATCTTATGCAAAGTCATGAACAATTTGTTTGACATATGAGAGCCTCCAGTGGGGCCATAAACCTGCATTTTGGAGCACAGCGGAAAAATGTCAGGTGAAACGATTCGTTATGTGCTTTCTGATGGTTATTTTGCATTTATAATCAGATCGGCAATTTCATTTGTGATCTTGTTGGTCCTATTTCTACACCAATTAATCCTGATAAATCTACCACAGCGCCATACTCAATAAATATTTTGTAAAATTTATTGTAATTCATGCCCCAATAAATCATTGCACAAGCCATAGGCGCACCTTTACCACCACCATTGCCATTTTCAAGAAATTTCAACCTTGTATCATAAAGAAAACAAATGGCTCTTGCGTGACCAAAAACGCTCTGTTTCCAGTGTCCGGTGTTAGTAGCAACCGGAACTAAAGCCAATATCTCTGAACCATATTTTTGATGCGTTGAAACACACTTATCTAACCAATTTTTGATTGTTGTTCCTCTTTCTCTATCAGCTCCATATGGAGGATTCATGTATATAGTCGGATAGTTCCAATCTTCACTAAGTCCATCTTTTTTCGGGAGCATAAACTCAATCTCTGCATTAACTATCGAATGTTCATTTGAACATGGATCTAACGCAATGGAACCACCAAAAAAACGCTTAATGGCTTTTATATATTTTGCTGGAGTCCCCCATCTTTGGCTTTGAGAATTTACGGTTCTTCCGGCACTCATAGTATTTCTTCCCATTTTTTTGAACGCAACTCTATCAGTTCGTTTTTTAGTTCGTTAATGCTTTTTCCTTCAGGTGCAATGACATTGAACCAACTTTCAATTTCATTTAATTTGTCAGAAAAATATTTAAGCAAAACAGCATCTGCTTCAAAGTCCATTTTGACTTTTGTAAAAACGTTTCGCTTTTTGTTGGCAGTATAACTGATTTTAAATGCCTCTTGTACTTTAATGTATTTCTGTTGTGGATTAAGTAATAATTCGTCTATGAATTGAGCAAGTCCATTGTCTGTTAAGAAAATTAGCCAATCATAGGACTGAGCTAAGACTTTTAACTCTTTGTTGTGATTTTCTGCTGTAAACCAGTTTCCGTGATTACTTACAACTCCTACGGTTAAGATAAATTTTTTCAAAAGTTCAGTATCATCAGAATAAATAATTTCTTCCATCAAATCAATATAAGGTTTAATGTACGGCTTGTTGTCCGAACGGTAAATGATCCCATACTTTTCACCCGTGTCTGTTCTGATTTTTTGTAAAGAGGAAGCGGTTCTGGCAACATATGCCCCTTGTTTTGCCTTCTCTATTGTCTGTGGTCCTTTTTTGGTCCCTTCCTCAACCCCGACTCTTTTGCATTCAAATATGGCATAAGGTTTTTGCATTTGTTCAAAAACCAAAAGTGTGTGTACTTTCTTTCCAATAGACTTAAAGCTCGTCAGTAGAAACGAATCTTTGGATTCGCCAATAGTGCAGGCGTTGCGCAGAATATTATGCTTGTCGAGAAGATTGTTGTTTCTTTTTTGAAACTTGGAAATGTTGATTTGCTCTTCTAAAGCCTTTAAAATCTTGCTGGCTGTAATTGAGTTGCCATCATTGGAAATATTGACTTCATATTCCTTTATTATTGGATGAAGGGAATACTCAACATTGTGTGATATGTCTTCATTACCGTACTCAACAAGCCCTCTTTCTATTGAAGTCGAGTTGTTAAAATTCCAAGTTTTCAAAAGATAGTAGGTAATGATTTCAATCATTGTCCCAAGTGCTCTACCAGCTGCTTTTTTCTTATCTTGCGTATAGTGGAATACTTTATCTCCGAGAGCATTCTGTAATTTATCTACTGATTCATAAGACATTTTGTTTTTCCCTTTTTTTACACATAACGAATTGAGCAGCGCCGGCCGAGGACTGGAGAGTACACCTCAGACGTGGTCCGGCGTCTGCTCGAATGTCTGGTGTACGCCCGGCATGGGCGTGAACTTATGGGGTGAAAGTCCCCTATACGTGAATCCTGTTAATGTGCTGAACACATTAGCAAAAGTATTAGCCGAAGGCAAGGGCATTATCGTGAGGTTTTGTCTGAAGGAAGCCGGAGTGCAAAGCTATGAGCCGACGAACAGAAACAGCATACAAGGCCAAGTTTCCGGGTGAGTTAGCACAACATAACAAAGCCCAGGGTTCAGGAGAT
>JAHIOG010000363.1 GCA_018895675.1 bacterium | reverse complement strand
TTATAACGGCACCCGCAAGAAGAACATTTATTTCCCAAATTTCTTGTTCTTTTTCCAGATAATTATATTCAATTTTAATATCAGTCAAAATTCGAAGTTGTTCTTTTATATCATCATTTCCGACTGTAGTAACACCACACATTTGTTTTAGTTTAATTAAAGGTATTATATATTTTTTGATCACCAGTAGATTGAACAATATGAATTAATGAATTTATTGTTTTGCGCTGAATTAAGGTTAATTCTTTAACCTTTGTTTGAATCATAGCACTTGGTTTTTTTATCATTAATTCTTTTTTAAACATGATACCAATATGATAACACTGTATGAGGACAAATGCAATCATTCTTTGTCCTCATAGGTTACCGAATTTGTCCTCATAGGTTACCGAATTTGTCCTCATAGGTTACCGAATTTGTCCTCATAAGTTACCGAATTTGTCCTCATTAGTCTCTGAAAGTCTTCATATATAAAAGCTTTTCAGAATCGTAAACTCTTTAAACTCTTTAAACTCTTTAAACAACAACGTAAAAAAAAAAGTGTTGTTGTAGAAGATAAAAAATTATGAAAAAAAGACAAACCTGGAAAATAATATTTGAATATAAAACAACCGATAATACAAAGTGACCACAATCAGACCAGCATATGTTCTGGACACAACCGGTCATAACCAGGAGGACAGATATGATATGGACAATTAAAAAATTGATGAAAGAATTTTCCTTACCAAGAACATCATTATTGCGTTTGATTAGAAAGCATAAAGAAGAATTAAAACCACATATCAGATATGGGCAAAGAGGTCGTTTGGAGATGGGTACAGCAGGGAAAGCAATTCTACATGGCTACCTAA
Organism: bacterium; assembly: GCA_018895675.1. Lineage (GTDB taxonomy): Bacteria > Fidelibacterota > UBA2242 > UBA2242 > UBA2242 > UBA9312. The sequence goes on along the minus strand of JAHIOG010000363.1, from coordinate 3,185 downwards.
GAGAAGAGGGAAAAAAAGAAACTGTTCAGCAAGTGATCACTTCTGACCACGGACATGACCTGAACATGACCGGTCATGTTCAACGTGACCAATCTGGACATATTGAAAAAAATTACGATGAAGTTAAAGCGTTGTTTTTAGAACAGATTGAACAATTGAAAAATCAAATAGGTATGATGGAAAATAATACAAAAAGAAAAGACGAAACAATAAATCAATTGATTGAAACTCATGGCAAGGATCGGGAACGAACCGACACCATAATAATGAAGATGACCCAGGATCTGGAACAGGTCAGAAGTGAAAAAAGATTGCTCCTGGAAGAAAGGAAAAAGGAAGAAGAACCTAAAAAGCCAGAACCAAAGAAAACAGATCGAGTAATATCAATCCAGGAGTTTATAAATGCTAAGATTGAGGAAGATATTGAACGAAGCAATTACGAAGCAGAAAAGGAAAGATTAAAAAAGATGTATGAAGATCCTCTTCAGGGGAGATCCGCTTTATACAAAATCTACGTTAAAATGTTTCGACCGGATAAATTAAGAAAAGCATTTTGATATTAATTGACTGATTAGGTTAGACAATGATATAATTGTAGTATAATCATCCCCGTCGGGAATTCTCGATGGCCACCTCCGGGTTACGATCCGGAGGTTTTTATTTTTATGAATAGAATAAATTATTTAATTGACGGTTTTAATGTATATCACTCCATGCGTCAGTTGTGGAGAGATACAAGAATTAATGCAAAGTGGTTGAATCTTAATCAGCTTTGTAGTTCGTATCTGCATATGTTTGGAAAAGAAGCTCATTTAGAAAAAATATATTATTTTACAGCCTTGGCATATTTCATAACGGCCAAAAAACCAGATGCCGTCAACCGGCACAAAAAATATATAAAATGTTTAGAATCAACAAGAGTACTGGTTGAACTTGGAAGATTTAAAAAAAAAGAAGTTTATTGCCATAGTTGTAGGACAACAATTTTGAAGCATGAAGAAAAAGAAACAGATGTTGCAATAGCCGTTAAACTTTTAGAAATTCTTTTCAAAGATGAGTGTGACACCGTTGTATTAATGACAGGAGATACTGATTTATCGCCTGCAGTGAAACGGTCAATGAAATTATTTCCAGAAAAGAAAATATTATTTGCCTTTCCCTATAAAAGAAAAAATAAGGAATTATTAAAATTAGCACCAGATTCATTTACAATTCATAAAAATCAATATATTAGAAATCAGTTTCCAGCAAAAGTTGTTTTAACAGATGGTAAGGAAATAGAAAAACCAAATTCTTGGTAATCAACTTGGTTTTATTGCATATTTTCTCCAAAAGATGCACTAAGGAATCAGTAATCAATCTGGATCAGCCATTACGCGACATCTTCAAAATTTTCACCCGAATCTTCACCTGGGCGGTGGGTGGAATCACATCAGCAGGGAGAAACCCCCAGAGGCCATCCCAGACCACAAGAACCAGCAATGATCGAAGCGACGGGCGTGATCATTGCGTATCCAAGCAACCAGAAAAATAAACACGAACCAACAAGCCCCGGCCCAATTCCCGGACAGCAGAAAGAAAGTTGCGGTGCGTGCTGTCCTGGATTTGTGACGGAGCGGTTAATTAAACCAAATAAATAAATTCAAATTGTGGTCGGATATTGTTTGAAAGGGAGCTTGGAATCACTACGGGGATTAGTCCATAGCAACTTATCCTTTAAGTTTCAATTGTACATAGGGATGATTTCTGATTAATTATTAAAGTTAATTCTTTTAATTTCTTAATTATTTTAGAGTAGCATTCTGTGAAGTTTGAATAAAAAAGAGATTTTATGTAGAATAATATGTAAGACAACTCTGAGAAAGATTATGCAAGATCTTTTCTGTAAATTCTGATTTCCCCTTCAGATACCAGTTCATTTGTATTTAAATAAATTTTACCAGTCAACCATTCCTCATGAAGTTCAACTAAAACAGCCGAAATGAGGCGTTCACAAGACGCTTCATTTGGAAACAATCTAACAACACGGGTCCTTCTTTTTATTTCTTGATTGACCCGCTCAATCATATTTGTGGTTCTAATCCTTCGCCAGTGATTCACTGGAAACATTTTAAAGGTAAGGCATTCGTCAATATTATCCTCAAGCCAACTGGTAAAAGCAGGTGCTTCTTTTTGAAACCGTAAAATGGTTTCTTTTACTCGTCTATTTGATTCTTCAAAATCATTCGCTGAAATAATATCATCAAAGGCTGCTTTAATAGGCTTTATAAGATGCATTTTAGGAATGTATGCCTTTGCATTCCTCCAGAAATGAACAGTGCATCGTTGCCATGGAATTGATGAATAAACAGCCAGTCTTGCTTTTTTTAAACCACTATGATCATCAGAAATAAATAGACGAACTCCTTTTAAACCTCTCCCGTGAAGGTCTTCAAGAAAACTTCTCCAATGGACTTCTGCTTCACTCAAGGACACTGAAACACCAAGAACTTCACGTTTTCCAGTTGTACTAATGCCAATTGCCACAAGCACTGCGACATCACGAATACAACCTCCGTGTCGCACTTTTTCATAGCGGGCATCCAAAAATACATATGGAAAGGCTGAAAGTGGTCTGTTACGAAAATCCTGAAGCATTGTATCCAGTTCCTTTGAAATAGTTGATACCTGGGAACTAGTAATGTTCAAACCACACAACTGTTCAGTAATTTTCCGTACCTTTCTTGTTGAAACACCTTGAACATACATCTCAGCAATCGCCAGCTTTAAAGCCTTTTCACTTCGGCAGCCCTTTTCTAGACTTTGAGGATAAAAATCCATGCCTCTGACTTGAGGTATCTGGACAGTCATTGCACCTATCCTAGTATTCACAGTCTTTGGCTTAAAACCATTTGCATATCCTCGACGATCCTCAGTTCTTTCATAAGGTTCTGCATTGATGGCCTGTGACCTCTCAATCTTCATCGCTTCATTCAATAGTATTTCAAACAACTGCGGTAAACCCTCCAAACCATTTTCAACTAACACTTTACAAAGTTCTCTCATTGACTTAACATTGTCTTGGGACATATTGGAATCTCCTTTCTTTTTGGTTCGCTACCTGAAAGGTAATCCTTATGTCCCTCCTTTTCAAGCTAAAATGAATTTACAGAAAAAATTGTACACGACCTTGAAATACAATTTAT
>JAHIOG010000362.1 GCA_018895675.1 bacterium | reverse complement strand
GAGACGGCGCCAGATGTTTTCGTCATTTTTTATCATATCGGAGCCGTACTGATAAGCATTAAAGCTGGTCAACCCGATCATATCCGCTTCATCAAGGTCGTTAGTCTCAAAATTAGGTTCACCCGGTTTGAGCGGATTGTACGGGTCTCCAGCTGTAGGAACACCATCTGCTTCGCCTTCATCGGGGCCGGGATAGTCGGGATGATCAGGACCAATGCCGTCAACACCGACATCGTCTGTCTCCGGATTCCAGTCACCATCATCGTCGATACCGTTGAACATGGATTCATCTATCATGCCATCGCCGTCATCGTCGATTCCATCATAAGGGTTACCCGGGCTTTCGAGGAACATATAGCCCAACCAACCGGTTTTACCACCCCAATCGCCCTTGTTGTCACCATCGTAACCATAGACCATATTAATGTCTTTATTAAAGTAGGCATAATCGTCGCTGAAATCGTTGCTGCCGCCGATATGTGGATCGCCGAACATACCGAAGACAACTTTTTCATAGTCATTGGGACTTTCGTTTCTAATTTCATATACAATAAATATCGCATCGTTAGCAAGAGGGTTTGACCATTGGTACAAGCGCACTTCCACACGTAGTCCCATGCCGCCTTTTACCGAATCTCCCGGGAATGGAAAAAAGGGGAATTCCCGGTTAAAGCGGTCATCCATTACATAGTAGGCTGCCTGATCTGCAGTTGCCGCTCCCACTTGATAAGTGCCGGGCCAACCGGTCCATTCAGGAGGCCATGTGTCGGGTTTATGTGACAATGCAATACTTTCCGACTGATCGTTTGCGTATCCCGGTAAGGGCTCCCAGCCCCAGGGTTCTCCCTCGGGAGACATCTCCTCTGAGGAGCCCGGTGCGCCACCGTCCAACAAGCCGTCGGAAATTATATGCAATATCTTAGCAAACTTCGGGTTTGCCGTGTCGGGCACCATTATTCCATTTTGCTCAACATATGGCAGGAAATATCCGTTTGTATCAAGAGGCACTTCCACGCCAACTAAGGGACCGAATTCATATCCGTACCCGTGGGCGGAATAAATCGGCCACTCCAGTGAAGGTTCGCGACCCGGAGCGCCAATGGATCCGAAGTCAAAAATTAGCGTCCGGATCTGATTGCCGGAAAGAGTCGCAACCCGGCGTGTCGGTCGATCTCCCGATTCACGAACTTTCGCCATCTGCCAGTAATAACTGTCAATTTCGGATTGATTCCAGGTCTTGGGCGACCCCTCCTGGCTCTTATCCGGCCTTGCAGCAGTCCCGGCTAAACTCAGTATAGTTAAAAAAAGGATTGTTCTTTTCATAATTATTTACCCTGAAAATGCCAGCTTAAACCAATTAATATCTGTCTTGGATTGGAATAATTCGTCGGCGGATAGAGACGCTCTTCCAAAGAATGAATGCCCGGCGTGTCCGCGTGTGCGGTAATCGATTGGCCTGCATATGTGGGGACCAATGAAGAACCTGAGCGACCGGTATCGGTATTCACATAAACCTCATTCAAACGGTCAAAAAGGTTATATACTTTCACCGACAGGCTCAGCCTCTGATTGCCGAGATGGAAGTATTTATATACCTGTAAATCGGTGCTGAACTGGAAAATCCTGCGGTCGGCATTCTCTTCCGCATTGCGCTGCCCCTGGATCGTCGGCGTATACGGCTTTCCCGTCGAAAATCGATTGATCAGGCTGGCGCCGTAACTGTTTGCCACACTGTATGATAGCGTCACATTCAATGTATGACGCTGATCCCAATCCAAAGGAACGAGTTTCTTCTCACCTTCCACCGGAGGTATTTTAAGATTGTCATAATAGGCAGCATCCGGACTGGAAGCATTTCCGCCTGCTATCTGGAACGTATAATCCATATTCATGGCAAGACCGGAATAACTGCGTTGTGTCAACGAAAAAGTGATGCCCCGAACATTACCATAATCCTGGGTTATATAACGGGTGTAGCGAAACGTATTGTCAATAAAATTGTATTCCGAGGACAGCCAATTCAGAATATTGCGGT
>JAHIOG010000361.1 GCA_018895675.1 bacterium | reverse complement strand
TGATAAATGATCATTATTCAAATCAAATCAGATACTTGATACTTGATAATTGTTTTTTTTCTTATCCAGTATCCAGTAACCAGCAACCAGAATCGCCTGGACTGGAACAGCCTATTCATTTTTCACTTTTAACTCTTTTCCTTTTTGGCTCTGCCTGCCCCTACGGGGGTTTATCCAGGTTAGGAATAAAAAGTTATTTACTAATTTGACAAAAGAATTTTAAAAACCGGGGTGTTCGGTTTGTTCGAATCGTACTTTTTATTTATATTTTCTCTGACTATATTTACAAACACTGATAAATATTGAAAGTTTCGGAAGGAATTAATAATAACAGGAGAACTGTCATGAAAGGTTTTAAAAGGGCAAAAAGATTAATGCTAATCAGCGCTTTTGGCGTTATGCTGTGTAATAGCCTGTTTGCTTCGGACTGGATAGATAAAATTAACGAAGAAAATAAAAAGGCCGGCTATGAGTGGAAAGCCGCCGAAAACTGGGTAACCCGTTTAAGTCCGGAAGAGCGTAAGGAGTTATTGGGTGAGATATTGGAAGTTCCCGCTGACGCCGAAGCTAGATTTATCCAGTTACCCCAGGTTGAATCTTTACCGTCGCATTTTGACTGGCGCGCTAATGAAGGCAACTGGGTAACGCCCGTGCGGGATCAGGGGCAATGTGGAAGCTGTTGGGCTTTTTCAGCCACTGCTCAGGTAGAAGCCTGGTGGAAAATAGTAAATAATGATATAGATACAACGATTGATCTTTCGGAACAATTTTTAGTATCATGCGGCGATGCCGGCGATTGTGACGGTGGATATTCGAGCCTGGCTCTGGAATGGTATAAAAATGTCGGAGTTCCTTCAGAATCCTGTTTCGGTTATACCGCAACCAATGATACATGTGAGAATGCCTGTCCGGACTGGCAGGATGAAGTAATGAAAATTCCCGGCTGGGGCTATATCACTTTAGATGAAGATATTGTCGATAACATCAAAGCAGCGATTTTTCGACATCCTGTTTCAGCCAGTTACATAGTCTATGGGTCTTTTTTCGCTTATGATAGCGGTATTTATGAATATGCTCCACGTCCTGACGAAGAACCTGAAGGTGGTCACGCCATTTTAATTGTAGGCTGGGACGATGTGGAAGAATATTGGATCTGTAAAAATAGCTGGAGCCCTGGTTGGGGCGAAAACGGATATTTCCGGATCAGGTGGCACAACTGTAATATGGGAACATATATGCCGTTTATCTATGATGAATTAATATCCGGTCCATCTCTGGTGACAAGCACCGATAATTTGGATTTTGATTTGATTGTTGGAGATTCCGCCAGTCAGACAATTAAAATAAAAAATGTCAGTTCTTCATATTTGGAATTTTCAACAATAGATTTTCAATCTGAGTTGGCCTGGCATCCTGATACACTGGGCGCTTATGACGGCTCAAGCTGGTGGTGCGGGACAGAAGAATTTGGTGGATATTACGATCATTGGTTACAGTATTTGGAAACACCGCTGCTTGATTTAAGTGCGGCAACTTCTCCGAAACTGGAATACCAGGGCAATTGGTCTATTGAAGGTACTGCCGGTGTTGAAGCGCCTTATGATGGCTGGGATGGTTATAATGTCTGGATCTCCACTGATGGTGGTCGGACATTTGAGGTTGCCACACCAACAGCGCCGGCTTATAATTGTCAGAGTTTATGGAGTTTCGGACATCCTGAGCAGGGTTGGGATATGGGACCCGGCATTGCCGGCTGGGGTGGCAGCAGTGGTGGCTGGATTCCGGTGGAATTTGATCTCAGCTCATATATAGAGGATAGTGTAATTATCCGCTTTGCTTTTGCTTCCGATATGGGCTTTTGTTCTTTGGATGACGCCTCGATTTTCGGGTTGAAAATTGATAATATTGTTGTATCGGATGGAGTAACCACGATTTTCGAAGATTATGCCGATGATATTAACAGTATGCAGAGGTATGGTTTCGGAGATGAACCGGCAGCCTGGGTTGATATTTTACAGGGCGGCGGAATGCTTGCACCGGGTGACAGCGTTGAAATTACAATTAAAGTAAAAACCAGGGAGCTCGAACCGGGTGAATATTTTGCCAGTATTACATTTTTAACAAATGATTCAACCGGAGTGATGCCGACAGTTGCGCTTTCGTTAAATTTAACGGCGCCTGATCACGATGTGACAGTCGATGATGTCTGGTTGCCGGAAGAAGGCTTATGCGTGATTACAAATGTTCCTTTGGGAGCAAAAATCAGAAATTGTGGTCTGAATGATGAAACCGATATAGATGTAGTTTGTACAATTTTTCAAGAAGGCGAAATTGTTTATCAGGATACTACATGTCTGGATTCGTTAAATGCGGGAGAGATTGGCGTTGCCCAATTCGATCCGATATTTATTACCGAAGCATGTGAACTGGATGTGGAGGTCACCGTTTTTCTTACTGACGATTATAACGATTACAACAACTATTTCAAAGGTGGAATTGTCGTAACAAATCTTGTTGATGGATTTGAAACAGGAGCTAGCAAATGGGTTTTTGAAGGTGGCGCGACATATTCAAATTCGATGTTGGGACCGCGCAATGGTCAATATATTGCCAGTATGTGTGGAGACGCTATTCCCTATGCCAATAATATGGACGCCAAAATGACCTATACGCCTGGATTCGATTTAACCCGGATTGATTTTGCTACATTTAAATTCTGGTCACTTTTTCAGATTGAAGCCAATAAGGATATCTGTTATATCGAAGCCAGTACGGATAGCGTTAACTGGACAAAATTAGATTCGCTTACCGGATTACAGGATGACTATAAGCAGTATCAAATTAGATTGACGGAATTTATTACAGGTGGTTTTTCCAAAGTGTGGGTAAGATTTCATTTTGTTTCGGATTCCGCAATAACCGGCATTGGATTGTTTATTGACGATGTGGAAATATTTACCGAAGAACCTTCAAGCGCTATTAAAATTGCTGATTTGAATAGAACTTTACCTACAGAATGGAGCCTGAAACAGAATTATCCTAATCCGTTTAATCCCGCGACGACAATTCAATATGCAGTTCCGGAAAATGCTCATGTGAAAATTAAAATTTATGATATTTCCGGACGCGAAGTTATTACATTAAGAAACAGGGTTGAATCTATCGGCTACAAATCCATTTCCTGGAACGCGCGGGATAATAATGGAAATATAGTGCCGAGCGGCGTCTATATTTATAGCATTGAAAGCGCAAATTACAGAGCCAGTAAAAAGATGCTTTTGATGAAATAGTATCATATGACCACAGGAGGGATTTGTTTCTCGTCGT
>JAHIOG010000360.1 GCA_018895675.1 bacterium | reverse complement strand
TAACGTTGATAAATTAACATAAGTTAACTTTAGATACAAGAGTTAACATAGGTTAATGTAGTTTATGTAGGTTAACACAAGAAAGAGACACGCTTCATACTCCAATGGTAATAACGTTGATTTTTACATGCCGGTTTAATAAGCAAAAATATCAGGTGAATATGTAATGGATTTTTCATTTATAGTATATGTGCCGGGAGCTCATATGCGGCTTGGAAATATGAATTTTCCGGACTAATATAAATGAGCAATTATGACTTTACGTTTTGTAATTGAAATCTTCTAAAATATTTGGAGTAGTATGAAATCTGAAAAACAGAAAAAAGTCGTCTTAATCACCGGCTGTTCCAGCGGATTTGGATTATTGGCTTCCATCCATCTGGCGCAGAGAGGATATGAAGTCGTTGCCACAATGCGCAATCTTGCCAAACGGGGAGCGCTTGATGAGGCGATCGAACGCCATAAGTTATCATTGACAGTTCACCAGCTGGATGTAACCGATATAAAATCTATCGAGGCATGTCTAAATGACATTTCTGAAAGGTATGGGCTTATGGAGGTGTTGGTCAATAATGCCGGCTACGGAATCGGCGGCTTTTTTGAAGATCTGAGTGATAAGGAATACCGGGACCAGCTGGAGACGAATTTTTTTGGCGTGCTGAATATGATCCGTCTGTCGCTTCCATTATTGCGGAAGAGTTCATCTGCTAAAATTATTAATATTTCCAGCGTGGCGGGTTTGACGGCAACGCCGGGCATGGGCGCTTATAACACCAGTAAATGGGCGCTGGAAGGATTTTCGGAAAGCCTGCGACAGGAACTGTCTCTGTTCGGAATCCAGGTTCTGTTGATCGAACCGGGTCCTTATCCGACTGAAGTACTGAACACGAATACCCGTTTTGCTGAAAAGGCGATGGATCCCGAAAGTCCAAACTACGAATACACGCAGAAATTGTATAAAAAATACCTTGAACGGAATGAAACTCTGAAAAGTGATCCGAATGAAGTCGCTAAATTAATCGAATCTCTGATTGTTGCAAAAAATCCGCCTTTCCGGAATGTCATTGGTCCAAATGCTAAACTCCGCTATTATTTCAGGCGTTTTTTCCCGTGGAGATTAAATGAGTGGCTGGTGAAGAAAGTGATATTTGGGTGATATAGGGGATGGTTATCGGTGATCAGTAATATTTAAGGGAATAGTAAATGCATGTAAAAAGTTACAAAGATTTAATGGTCTATCAATTATCTCGGCAATTATCGCTTGAAATTTTTACATTATCTAAAAACTTTCCGAAAGAAGAAATGTATTCTTACCCTGTTAAATATTGTGGATGTATTTTTTCAAGGATTTTACCGTGAACTATTTATGCAATGTTAAATGTAAGATGACATATTCTTATTTAACAGGGCAGGCTGATCAGATTAGACGCTCATCACGTTCTGTTGGTGCGCAAATCGCCGAAGCCTGGGCTAAACGCCGTTATAAGAAACATTTTATAAGCAAATTGATCCCGAAAATCGGGACTGATGGAGAGCAGCAAGAGACACAACATTGGATAGAAACAGCCCTTGATTGCGGCTATTTATCAGATACAGTTAGCAAAGAATTACTGGAACACTGCGCTTCAGTTGGGCGAATGTTGAATTCGATGATGAATAAGGCTGATAGCTTCTGCTCTGTATAAATCTGATTACCGATCACCGGTTACTGATCACTGATGACTGATTACCGATCACTGATCATCAGTTACATTAGTGAATTACCGAAAACTTTCGCCGGTCCGACTGATGACCGTGAGTTGCCCGAATAAAATAAACTCCCGAAGGGGCTAATCCGCCATTTTTTGTGTATCCATTCCAGATGAACAGTTGCGGATTTTTAAGCATTATTGAGATGTCCTCTTTGTAAACTTCCTGACCGAGCATGTTATAGATTCGGATATTGATTTTCGGTGAAGTATTGCTGCTGTCCAGTTGCATCGGGAAAGTCGAATAAGGTCTGCCCGGGTTGGGGTAATTCCGTAGAATTTTAAATCGATCAGCCACAACCCAGCTTGTTTCAGCTGCAAATGCCAGATCAAAGAAAGTGATTATTCTGTCCATTAGCAGGTCTCGGGTACTGTCCGGATATACGGTTTCGAACGGAAATCCGAAATAGACAAGTTTGCCATCCTTACTACCTTCTCCGAAAGATCCTTTATAGGAGATTCCCGCGCATCCTTCGGTTTCGTAATTTTCATCATAATAATAGAGCGCTACTTCAGCGCCATTCAAGGGTTTAATACCATCGGGATAATCCACATTATACGTTCCATGAGCGCCGTCATCAAAGCGGATTGGTTCAACACCTGCGAAAATCGACATTTCTCCCGCCTGAACCCGGTAGCTGGATACCCTGTCTTTGATATAGTCGGCTTTCAGGTAAGTTTGAAAAAATTCTTTGTCTTCAATTGAAGCAGTACTACCCATCAGATCATATCCAATTTCCGATCCGGATACGAATAGCTGTCCGCCTTTTTCGAGATATTCGGCGACCAGATTTTGCTCAAAGGTGTCGAAAGAGCTGGTGTTTGTTCCTTCTTCACCCAGAATCCAGTCCACCATTTTATAATTTCCCAAGTCAACAGTTCCCCTGATAATCGCTTCATTGGAAGCAAAGTCAAACGCATTTCTTGTCCGTGCGATAGCGTTGCCGTGCTGTCTGACAAAATCGGAAGTATTTACGGTTCCACTGGTCCGGTCAAAACCATTAACAATGAGAATCGACACTTCTGTGATGGTAGGAATAGCAGCTCCCACTTCCGTGAATGAACTTTCACCGGCGTCATTGATTGCTTTGACTTTGAAATAATAGATCTGATTGGGTTCCGGGTCATATAGCACAATTTCATTGGCGTTATCCTGCCGGTAGAGCGAAAAATCTGTTCCGTTTTCCGAAATATAAAACGCAAATTCCTGAGCGTCGATAACCGGATTAACATGAACTTCGATATTTCCATTTCCAAGATTTCTGACGACCAGCCCTTCCGGTTGAGCCGGCGGAGTAACCGAACCCGATCCGCCAAACGCATCCGCCAGGGCGCCCCAGAGTTCCGGTCTCGATCCGTCATATGCCAATGCCCACATACCGACGCCTTGCAGGTTTTTGGTTTTCGCATATTCATACTTCAGAGCGAGACTTAGACTGTCGTCATACCAACATTGATACCAGCCGTTGCTTTGATACCTGTACCAGGGAGTCTGGGAATCGGAATGCCATAATTTACCGAAGTATTGTGCATTTGATTCGGCTGTAGCGTAGAATTTTGAACTGCCACTTCCGGTTGTGGATGCACCGGCGCTGCTTGATACAACCGGCCATTCGATGCCGTAATAGGGCAGACCGAGAATGATTTTATCACTGTTATGATTTGTTTTCCCCAAATAATCGTTTACGGTCCATTCGATATCATAATTATAACCTGTTAACGGAGCTACAGGTCCCGTTGTACTTGAACCTGACCAATGGTAATTATAGCCCATAATGAACAGGGCGTCGCAAATATTTGCAAGCGAATTATAATCCCAGGCGCTGCTCCAGTCAACGGCGGGCGATGCCATGGAAATATGAGCATCCGGGATATGTGTTCTAAATGAGTCCGCCAGCTCCTGCATGAATTTTACGAGATTCGTCCGCTGAGATGACGGCACGCCTTCGAAATCAATGTTGACGCCATCGCCGTTTCCGTATTGAACCTCATTTAGTAAATTGTTGACACATCGGGTTCGATTACTTGCACTACCTAATAACGTCGACAACCCGTCCCGGTCAAATAGCGTGGCGACCAGCACTACACGCACGCCATTTTGGTGAGCTTTTGAAACCAGCGAACTTGCCGGCCAGTCGTGCACTTTAGTTATTGACCCGGTAGAACTGACTTCGGCGCTGAAATATGCAATTGTAGTGAGCAGGTTGTAATTTAAGGCGCCGTAAGAAGAATATTTCCAGTAAGGCAGATACCCAAAAACCACATGTGAAAGTTCGGCAGTAATGTCTTTGCGAAGCGCCGGAACGAGATCGTGTGCGATCGAAGTGTCTGGTTCCGAAGGAAAATTGCGGTAGAATTCCAGCTCCTCCCGATGGATACTTTTAAGATTCGGTTCATAATTCAGCTGTGCTATTAACAGTACATTGAGGAGAATGAGGATAAGGGTTTGTTTAATGAGAGAACGTAATAGCATTTTCAAACAGGTTTTATAGTATCATGTAAACAGGTAGAAATTATTTTGCAAATATCGAAAAGTTCACCTATTAATCTACAAAATGAAAATAATATTCAATATTCAAAACTTTTTTTGCATAATTACAGTCTAACAAAGTGTAATGAATGACGAATTTTTAATCCGGGAATTTAATTCAGGCAATATTTCAGCCTTCAATACACTGGTCTGGCGCTGGGAGAAGCCGGTCTTCAATTTTATTCTCCGTTATATCGGTGATAAGGATCAGGCGAAGGATGTAATGCAGCGTTGCTTTATTCGCGCTTTTAAAAGTCTGGGAAAATTGAAAAATCATGCGCGGTTTTCCACGTGGCTGTATCAAATTGCATTTAATCTGTGCCGGGATGAACTGAAAAAGCGCAAATATCTCACTTACTCTATCAGCGAAGTCCGGGATTATGATGATTCCGATAAAAAAGGGAATAAAGTAGTCATTGTCGATCAGAGTCAGGACCCGACCAGACATGTTTACCGGGAAGACCTTGCTAAATTATTACAGAAGGCGTTAATGTCGATTCCGGAGGAACAGCGGGTGGTAATTATTATGAAACAGTACCACGGGTTGAAGTTCACGGAGATTGCGGAAATTTTAAAAACGCCGTTGAATACAATAAAATCACGAATGTATTACGGTCTGGAAGCCCTGCAGAAGGTGCTGAATAAGTGGGGCGTTGACCGGGAGGATTTAGGCTATGAAATGTGATGATTATCGATTATTAATGATGGATGCTCTTTATGATGAGATATCGAAGGAAGATCGAAGTTCGCTGGATTCTCATCTAAGAAGTTGTGAGGAATGCCGCGCCAAATATCTGGCATTACAGGCAACATCACAAACCCTTGAAAAATGGGCAGACATCGAACCAAATGTCAACCTGACCTTTGTGACACAACCGGCGTCTCCCATTGCTGATATAGTCAATAAGTTAAAATCATGGAAGATTGGTCTTCGCCTTGGTCTTGCGGTCGCGGCAGTGTTGTTGCTGTTGTCGATTATTAATACGCGAATACAAATTACGGATGGACAATTCGCATTTGAAACGAGTTTATTCCGACGATCAGCTCAACCTGTGGCTACCGAGACCGTGACTCAAACAGATCTGGAAAATCTCCGCAAGGAAAATTATCAGATAATCGCTGCAATTCTGAATGAGTATTCCAAACGGAATAGAATTGAAAATGCCATGCTTTTAAAAGATTTTTTTAATGATTTCAATCAAAAGCGGCAAACCGATTTAAAACTGGTGTCGAATACGGTTGAACAAATGTACTATGGCACCGAACAAAGAATGGATCGTACCGATAGAGCCCTTGGCACGCTTATCCAATACGTAAATATGCAAAATCAAAGCAGATAGGAGTTATATATGAAAAATTTAAAAGATCTTTATGTAATCGTTTTTATTCTTATCATAGTAGTAACAATAATACTGGCAGGTCAACTTTTTGCGGCAATGCCGGCTGAGAAGATGGAGCGAATCGAACAGGATATTGAGATTATGGAAAAGGTGCTGGATGAAATAATTATCAAAGAAAGTCCGATTTATTTTAATTTTGATGATCAGGTACAGGGAATTTACCTGGAGGGATTTGGTATTTTATTTGATATTGAAAGTATAGGACTTGGCGGATTTTCCGGATTAATCCGCCGAACTATAAAAAGAATACCGGATATCGATGTCAAACACCATGACGATGATAGAGTTACCATTAAAATCAGGAAAAAAGAACGCGAAGAAGATGAAGAACAAATCGAATCGGCAAAGGAAAAAATAAGAGTGACGAAGGAATCTATAATGGATTTCTTTGCCGATTACGGCAGCACGGTAAAATCTCTTGATAAAGACGATCAGATCTGTATCAATATTCGCCTGCGTAACGATTTTGAGTTTATTAGGGTGGAAGAAGAAAAGGAGAAAATTCCGGAACAATTCAGAATTTGTGCAAAAGTAACTGATCTGTCAGATTGTAGAAAAGGCAAAATCAGTAAATCCAAACTCAAGAAGCTGATCAAATATACTGAGGTTTATGAAGAAGGCGATGACATGGATTTGGAAATCATGGAGAAAATATTAGACACCTCTTTATCCAAATTTGGTCGAAGTATAATTCCGGGATTTGGTAGTAAAACGCGTGGGATGTATCTGGATGGTTTTGGCGCCCTGTTTTTTTCACCAACCACTTTAGGACAAAAATTTGAGAATATTTTAGTTAAAAAGCTCAATACCGCGGAGAGAAAATTAAAAGATAAAGAAAGAGAACTGACTAAACATGAAGAAAAATTGAAAGCCCTGGAAAAAAGACAGCAAAAAGAAGCATCCAAGAGAACATCTATAAAAAGCGGACGTAAAGTTATCCACAAACGTTCAGATGAAGGCGATTCAACTATTGTAATAACCGATGACTTTGACTTCGATTTTGACTTTGATTTTGATTGTAATTTTGAATTTGATGAACGTCTGGATGAAGCGAGAGTTGATTCCATTGCAACTGAAATGTCTGATAATATTTTAGAAATACTCGGACAATATGGACACACCTTAAGGAAAGTAAATGAAAACGAATGGATTATGGTTGCTCTTGATCTGGATAATCATTTATGGGATCAGGATTGGAGATGGCTTTATATTAAGGTACGCAAATCCGATGTAACTAAGTATAGCCGGGAGCAAATTAAAATAGAGGAATTAAAAAAACGCGCTAAAATCTGGCGTGGCTAAAAATATCAATTAAGTGTGTTAATTTGAGAAGCCGGGTGATAGCATTTCTTTCACCTGGCTTTTATATTTTATCCGCATCTTGAGGAAAAAGGGATAATAATCGGGGAATTTAAAATCCATGAAAGCCCACGGATAGGGTGAATATCTGCCTTTTTCATAATGGAGCGCCATATCGGCGTAAATTCCTTTATCTAGATAGATTTTATGAATG
>JAHIOG010000033.1 GCA_018895675.1 bacterium | reverse complement strand
TCAATTTGATGCGTTATCGGGCAAGGCGTTTATCATAAATGCCTTACTTCAGGGAGAAGTATCTATTGAACTTATTGAGTATTTGCGAAATACAAAAGATGCTTTGTTGGTCTTAGATGTTCAGGGATTTGTACGGATTAGAGGAGCAGTATCACGATTGATCAATACGGATTGGCCGGAAAAGAAAACTGTGTTGGTGATGGTGGATATTCTAAAAGCTGATGCTATAGAGGCTGAATCACTGACCGGTGAAAAAGATCACCGTAAGGCAGCAAAAATACTGGCAGGTTGGGGTCCCAAAGAGATCGTACTTACCTACCGTAATGGGATACTGGTTTATGCTGAAGGTGAGTTTTATGAGGCTGAATTTCATCCGCAAGAATTGATTGGACGTACCGGTCGCGGGGATACGTGCATTGCGTCTTATGTCGCGAAGCGGTTATCGACTCCACCGTCCGAGGCAATTTTATGGTCGGCTGCGGTGACCAGTTTAAAAATGGAGGCTGAGGGTCCTTTTTTAAGACCGATAGAAGTTGTTGAGGAATTAATCAGGAGGAAGTATAAGCAGCCCTAAAAAATCATTTTTTCAAGAAGCAATTAGTATATAAACCGCGGAGATAGAATGGAAAGAAAAATACTATTAATGATTTTGATCGGTGGCATTTTTATAAGTTTTGGAACAACACCCAATTATGCCCAAAATGGCTTAAAAACTGAAAAAGATAATGAAAAGTGCTCGTCAGTTTTGTCGATGGCGTCAATGAACTTTGAACTGGGCGATAAGTACCTTGATCTTTATAGAATAGGCGAAAAGAAGAATAGACAGGATTTTGAAAAAGCAGTTGAGCATTACAAGGATGGATTAAAACTTGAGCCTGGAAACATCTATTACATTAATCGCCTCGGGTATACATTTCACTTAGAAAGAAGGTTAAAGGAAGCAAGTGAACAATATATGAAAGTCCTCAACTTGGATTCACCACAATTGGTAACCCCAGAAGAATTCGAACTGGTTATAAAGCTAGCTCCAAGGCTCTATGTAAACTCGAAAGAATTTTTTGACCTGGAGGATGTAGTAGTGATCTTGCATCCAGAAGAACCACTCATTGAATATAGTTTTTTTTGGGACGACGATATTGATTGTCCCGGTGATAATGATCCCACTGATCATGAGAAGATCTGGATTCAATATGACCCTGAAACTGGGAATGTAGTGAAAGTTTATACTTATTTTCATCGCGCAATTTTGAGCACGGAAGAAGCTGTGGAAGACGCGAGAATCCATGATAATCGAGCATTGATCAACATTCAGTGGGGAGGACATGGATCCCTACCAATAAACTGGGAAAAGATTCCAAGGGAACATATTACCATAAAGTATAAATGTATTGGCGAAACCGATACTATAAGTAACATGAATGCAAGATATGAAGCTCATGTTGCTGGTATTAAGAACCCTGACCATCCCCTTGCCAAGCAGTGGCCTAAGAAGTTTGAAGGGACTTGGGAAGAATACATAACCTTTAAAAAGTATATCAATCTTCCTAAGCTGATAAAAGAAAAAAGAATGGTAATCAAGAGTCGATGGCCCAACGCAGTGATAGATCAATATTTTCTTGACTATCAGTTTTTTCCCAAAAAAGATTGGCCTATGGATGCACCTTGATCGTGGGAAATATGCGATTAGAAAAAAAACTTGACTAAAGATAATATTATTGTTTAAACTAAAATCTGCAATCGGTTGCCCTATGAAAAGAATGTTCAACAATTAACAAAAAGGGGGTGATGAAAAAAGTGAATCCAAGCTCAGTGTAAGGTGGGGTTTTTATTTCTTTAACCCAAGAAATTGCTGTATTAACTTTTAAAAAAGGAGAATCAAATGAATATTAAAAAGCTACTACTTCCAGTTTTGGTTTTGAACTTGTGTGTCTGGTCTCTAATGGTATATGGCGGCGATTTTAAAAAAGTATGGGATGGCGGTATCGGTGGAGAAGGATCGGATCCACCTAATTTTATCCGGGCTTATGGAGTGTTGGTTTGTAACGACATCGATAAGAACGGAGAAAATGAGTTTGCTTCATATGATGGAACAGCCAAACGTATTGTCGTGTGGGAAGCTGTTTCGGATAATGATTATGATGTAGTATGGCATAAAGATAAGAACACTGGCGCTGGCGGTGCAAGTATACTTCGGGGCGGTGAACGTAGTCTAATGTGCACCGACCTGGATGAAGACGGTAATCTGGAACTCGTTATGGTATGGGATTCCTGGCATCCGGATTCCACCAATGGATTTAACGCCCTTGAGGTTTACGAGCACGACCCGAATAGCGGTGAGTTTTTGCCACAGGAACCAACCATTAGTTATGATCCGCCGAGAGATACGAAAGGTCAAGTTAAGCTGGAGTATCAGAGCCAGGCCAAGGATGTCGATAATGATGGGGTAGTAGAACTTCTTCTGACTAATCGTGGAAAAAGTAATATCAATTTTACAATCGTATCCTTACCGGGTAAGGATTTTGCCAATCCGGATTGGACAGTTGAATACTGTGACAGTACTACGACCTCGGATAGTTCCCGTTATGGTTTAGCGATGCATGCGATGTCAGTCGGTGATCTTGATAACAACGGTTTGGATGATATGCTTATTTCGGTGGATGGGACACGGAGGCCGATTTGGATTTATTCGGCCACGGCTGCTAATACTTATGAGATAACCGTTTTTGATACGATGGCCTATCCTCATGAGTACGAAGGTACTCAGGCCAGAATGATGATCACAGATTTCAATGAAGATGGCAACAATGAAGTCTATATTGGGGCTCGTAATGGTGCAAAAGTTTGGGTGGTAGATAATATCACCAATATCGCCAACGCCTTTCAACGGGAAAATTTCCATTTGCTTGAAGATATCAACTTATTAGAAGGCGGTGGATACTCTGGAGTTCATCTAAGGGGTGGTATACTTGGCGATGCGGACAATAACGGTAGACCGAATTTCTACCTTACGGTCAGGAATCCGCTTGATGCGATCTATGATTTTGAATGGATTGGTGGCGCTGGCGGTGATGTGACTGATCCGGATAACTATCTGGTATCTAAACTATATCATGATGATGATACTGATTTAGAGAATGATATTGTTGCTCTGGATATCGGAGACCTGGATGGCGATGGAATGGATCATCAGGATATCGTCTTTGTAACCGGAAAAACCAATACAGGCGTTGCGCCTGGTATCTTTGTGACTGAGTATGATGCAACAAATTTGGGCTTGCCGCCGGATTTGTCTGCAAATGTTCCTGCAAAATTTGCTCTGAAACAAAACTACCCTAATCCCTTTAATCCGACAACATCGATTGCTTATGATCTGAGTAAATCTGGCGTTGTAAAACTCGCAATTCATAACATTCTCGGCCAGGAGGTCCGGACTTTGGTAAATGGACACCAGTCGGCTGGTAACTATTTTGAGATGTGGGATGGATCGGACGATCAGGGGTATATGTTGACAAGTGGTATATACATGTATAAACTCGAAGTTAATGGGTTCCAGAAAACAATGAAAATGCTTCTCATTAAATAGTCAATGAGGAAAGTCAACAAGTGATAAAATCAATGCAAATCACTTTACGACTCATTATATTTCTGCCAAGTACAGTTTGCAAAAGGGGGTACAATCTAATGTACCCCCTTTTGTAGCTACCTTAACACTGATCTTACAGCAGTGCCTGGTTTGATCTGCGGCTCTGTTGTACATCGAGAAAAAATAGCGCATTGAAGAATAATTTGGATAGGTGCATCGTGGAATGCAAGTCGCTACTAATTTCTTTAACAGGATGAAAACGAGAATGATTAGACAGTTTTTCATGTTTTTACAAAAGCAAAGTCGTTTCTTTTTACACGATGTCGGCCGCCTGTCGAATAACATTTTGGGTTGCATAACGGTTTCTCTTTTGATGTTTGGAATCGCATGGGGAGGTCAAAAACCGGAAAGGTTGCTGGTAGAGTTGTCGATGCGATAACCGGTAAAGCGCTTCCCGGCGTAAATATTTACCTGGAAGGGCAGAGCATTGGAACGTCATCGGATATGGATGGCTATTACGCTATACTGAATATTCCACCGGGGACTTATACTCTAATTGCATCGATGATGGGCTATTCACAGCAGCGAGTGGAAGGGTTGAGGGTCTCGCTGGATGTTACAACAGAAATGAATTTTTCCCTGGATCAAACTACGATAGAGGGTCAGGAGGTTTTGGTCATCGCGAGATCGCCAATTGTCCAAAGAGACCTTACGGCTTCGAAACAGGTATTACGAAGTGATGAGTTTAATCAAATACCGGTGGACGATGTTAGCGATGTGCTGGCATTGCAAGCGGGTGTTGTCAGAGATAATGATGGGAAAATCCATTTGCGGGGTGGGCGAGCCGACGAAGTCAACTATCTGGTTGATGGTATTTCAATTACGGATCCCTATGCGGGTGAGATGTCAGTCGAGGTGGAAATTTCGGGAATTGAGCAAATTCAGATGATCACGGGGGGTTTCAATGCCGAATATGGTCAGGCACTATCCGGAGTTGTTGAAATCGTTACGAAAGCGGGCGGCGAGAAATATCACGGTAAACTCAAAACGTATTGTGGAGACTATTTTAGTAGTAACGATCTTTTTGCTTTGGCTAGTAATTCAGATCTATCTGATGTTTATAATCTCGAAGGAAATTTGAACGGCCCGGTTCCGTTCTTTAATAAAAAATTAACTTTTAACATAAATGGAAAAAAAGTATATCAATCTTCCTAAGCTGATAAAAGAAAAAAGAATGGTAATCAAGAGTCGATGGCCCAACGCAGTGATAGATCAATATTTTCTTGACTAT
>JAHIOG010000032.1 GCA_018895675.1 bacterium | reverse complement strand
TCTTATCCGGGTTTAACGCCATCTCATGCTGATTATACGGGTGAATCTTCGCCAGCCACTGTTTGCTCTTCCGGGCAATGGTTTTATCTGTTACATATAGTTCCACAGCAATTCCTTTCTTTAGTCTTGATGATGATCTGTTTTTTGCCACGAATGAACGGATATTTTCTTTATCTTTATTCGTCTTTAATTCGGGGATTTGTGGCTCCTTATAATCCTTATCCTTAATCTCATTCTTATCAGGATAATATATAACATTAGCCAAAAACACAATGGAAATTTACCGGATTCGGATAAAAACACATTTTTTCTGAAACTATAGCCCAGCCTTGCGAAGGCTTCTATCCTCAACATAGATAAAAACTTAATCCTTCTCGAAACTGCTCTGATTATATCGATATATTTTTCCGACCCGAAAATCACACTATCTAATTTATTATTTTACTTATACATAAAACTTTCCTATATTTACCGTGTTATTTTATGTATAAATAAAACTTGCGAGGTTCTCATGAAATCATATATCCTACGCCCTCACTATCTGGCAAAAATTTCCCCCTTTATAAATCAGGCTTTAATTAAAGTCATCGTCGGACAAAGACGTGTCGGAAAAAGTTATTTGCTGTTGCAACTGATAGATCACATCCGTCAACAGTACACTGACGCCAACATCATTTACATTAACAAAGAACTCTACGAATTCGATTCAATAAAAGACTATCACGATCTCATTCGGTATATATCCGTTAAAACACAAGCGGATAACCCCAATTATGTTTTTATCGATGAAATACAGGATATCCGTGAATTTGAAAAAGCTATTCGCAGTTTACAGTCAATTGGAAATTATGATATCTACATTACCGGTAGCAACGCCAACCTTTTATCCGGAGAATTAGCTACCCTGCTTAGCGGCAGATATATTGAATTTACCGTATATAGTCTTTCATATCCTGAATTCTTAAAGTTCCATAAGTTTGATAACACGAACGACACATTGATGAAATATATCAAATTCGGCGGATTGCCCTACCTGATTCATTTGGAACTGACGGAAGATATTATATATGATTACTTGCAAAGTATCTACAACAGCATTTTGCTGAAAGATATTGTTGCACGGTATCAAGTACGCAACGTAAATTTTTTGGAAAATCTGGTGCGATTTCTGGCAGATAACATTGGCAATCTTACTACCGCAAAACGGATTAGCGATTTTCTCAAAAATCAGAAAATCAACATGTCTCCGAATATAATTCTGAATTATCTGAGCAACCTTATTTCATCGAATATCATCCTGAAAGCTTCACGGTTGAATATTGAAGGAAGAAAAATATTCGAGATCAGTGAAAAATATTACTTCGAGGACTTGGGTTTGCGGCATGCCCTGGTTGGATACAGACAATCAGCTATAAATCAAGTTTACGAAAATTTGGTATATAATCACTTGATTGTAAACGGTTATAAAGTATATATAGGGCAATTACCAAACCGGGAAATTGATTTTGTGGCAGAGAAAGGGAATGACCGTCTGTATATTCAAACTGCTTATTTAATTCCAAATAAACAGGTATGGGAACGGGAATTTGGAAATCTTCTGACAATAAAGGACAATTTTCCCAAATTCGTTGTCTCCAATGATGAATCTGCCGGCGGTTCCGAAAAAGGTATTGAACATCTGCATATTCGGGATTTTTTAACGAGAACATGGTAGAAAAATCAATCAGCCTCACGAAGGCTTCCCGCCCTGTAGGATAAATTCCACCTTCGTAAGGCTAAAGACATCTTGAATATTATTCCGATATATTGTATAGTATTGGTAACAGCAGGAGGTTTTCGTGCAGAATCAAATCAAGAATTTCCTGGAAATCCTGAAACTCGAGTTGGATGACCTGAAGGAAGACATCCAAACTCTGAAACAGGAGTGCAAACACAAACTCAAAGAAGGCGTCATCACCAATTACGTTCACATGGAAAACATGGCATTATACGATAATGAACTTCATGCCGTCAATGCATTCCGCAGGATTGTTGAAGTTTCCGAGCCGGATAGCTTCCAATCACTGGACGATCTGGTGATTCATCTTAATGAAACTTTCCGGACCGTTATGAAAGCCTGTGGATATGCCGAAGCCGGACGAATCTGTATTGAGCGGAAAATGTTAAAAGTTGCGAAATATGTCCGGAGTGATTAATCCCGCTTTTTACTCTCTATTTCTTTTAATTCTTCATCAGAATATTTTTCCATCGTCCATCCCGTGTAGCCATACAATATTGAAATCAGGGGATTAATCAGATTCAGAAACGCAAACGGCGCATAGGCAAAGGGATAAACGCCCAGCGTTGCCCACATGAAAGCGCCACCGCTATTCCATGGAATTAGAGACGACGTCAAGGTACCGCCGTCTTCCAGCACCCGGGACAGGTTCTTCGGTTTCAATCCCCTTTAATCATAAATCTTTTTATATATTCTACCTGGCAGAACAATGGATAAATATTGGTCACCCGCGATTATATTGGTGCCAACACAGGTTAAAATTGTCGCTGTAACCAACGATCCGGTACTCTTTGCAATTGATAATATTTTCAGGGCAATCTCTCTGAGCATTCCCGTTCCCTCCAACACTCCGGCGAAACTCATGGCGCATAAAATCAGAGCAACGGTCCACATCATACTGTCCATCCCGCCACGGGTCAATAAACTGTCCACTGCTTCCACTCCTGATCCCGAAACAAAACCATAGTGAGCCGCTTTTACAATCTCAGTCAGACCCGACCCCTGAAAGATCCAGGCAAAGAGAGCGCCCAGCGCCGTTCCGCCGATCAATCCGGGAATAGCCGGTATGCATAAAATAACCATCGCTATCACCAACAAAGGCGGCAACAATAACAACGGTGTGATATTAAATTGAGTAGTAATTCCATTGAGAATCGTCCGGATGCCCTCGAGATCAAGTTCAGTTTGGCGGTATTTCAAGCCCAGAATTCCATAAAGAATCAGGGCAATTACCAGGCTGGGTCCGGTTGTATAGACCATATGCCGAATATGCTCAAACAACTTTGATCCCGCCATTGCCGAGGCAAGATTGGTTGTATCGGACAGCGGCGACATTTTATCGCCAAAGTAAGCGCCGGAGATGATCGCGCCTGCAACCATCGGCAGAGGAATCCCAAACCCTTCGCCTACACCGATCAAGGCGATCCCAACCGTGCCCGCTGTCGTCCAGGAACTTCCCGTAGCCAGCGATACGATCGAACAAATCACCGCAGTGGCAACTAAGAAAATACTGGGTGATATCAATTTCAAACCGTAATAGATCATCGTCGGTACGATACCGGCTAATATCCAGGTCCCGATAATCATACCAATAATCATTAAAATCAAAATTGCCGACATGGATAGTTTGATAGTATTGACAATACCGTCCTGGATTTCCTGCCAGTGGTAGCCGGACAGTGTTGCAACGATCGCTGCTACCACCGCAGCTGTCAGTATCGGAATATGCGGATCGCCGTGCAGAAAACGAAGAGTATAGATCAACGCAAGCGCCAGATATATGATTGGGATCATGGATTTCGCAAAGCTCATGGATTTTTCAGCGCTTCTTTTCATTCGATCGATCTCCGGTCAATGCTCATATTTAAAGAAAAACAGAATGATTTCCTCCGCATTATCTATAAAAACAACTCTATTTTCAGATATTTACATCATTCTATAAACGGCAATATAGCAAAAATAACAAAAACATTTAAGAGAAAAGCTTGGAATAAGTGTACCGGTAGTTTTAGATTTCGCAGGATGATTGGATTAAAACTACTCGACCGTTACATCATTACTAAATTCCTGATTATTTTTCTGCTTTCACTAATTACGTTCCTGGCAATTTTCCATATCGTCGATGTGATTGAAAAGATCGATAAATTTCTGAAATCACAGATGTCTCTCACCGATGTGGGTTGGTATTATTATTATCAGTTTCCATATTTCATTGACATCGCTATTCCTATGTCTTTATTACTGGCGACTGTTTTTACTATCGGCATGCTTGGGAAAAATAATGAGTTGGGCGCTATTAAAGCCTCGGGCATCAGTCTGTATCGCTTATCCATCCCGCTGTTGCTTATCGGTTTTTTATTCAGCGTGGGCACTTATTTTTTTGAAGATGCCGTCGTAATTCCTGCATCGCGCAAACGGATCGACATTGAACAAAATCAGATGAAACGTCACAAGCAGCGCAAAAAGACCGTCTATAATAACATCATGTTTCAGGATTCGCCCACTTGCAATATCGTGATCTCCAAATATGATACAAAAAATTATACCGGTAATACTATTACGATTCAGCAAACCAGGAACAACATACTCACCCAGAGAATTGACGCCCGTAAAATGGTATGGAATCCTGATCAAAATGCCTGGTTGCTGAGCGATTTCAAAATCCGCCAATTCAATGCCGAAGGTCACGAAACAGTATCTTCAATTTTTACCGACTCGCTTTTTCAATTTAACCTGCGACCGCAGGATGTTACCCAAACCAGTCTGGACCCGGAAAGTATGCGTTTCAGGGAACTATCAGATTTTATCAAACGCCTTCAGGAAAGCGGAAACGATCCCCGCAAATGGAAAGTGAACCTCTATTTTAAATTGGCGTTCCCCTTCACTAATTTTATTGTTATTCTGTTCGGTTTACCCCTCGCAGCCATGCGGGAACAAAAAAGCATAAGCTTTGGCGCCGGTATGAGCCTGCTGGTAATTTTTATCTACTACGGCTTTATCAAATTCGGTCAGGTAATGGGATATAGAGGGCTGCTTAGTCCCATGCTATCAGTCTGGCTCGGAAATATAGTATTCCTCGCGGGAGGCGCATACCTTCTGTATAAAATCCGTCAATAAGACTGACCTTCCCCACTCGCTCATCGAGAAGACTCCCGGTTTGCCGGGGCGACGCGGCGATCCGTTAATCGCCTGCCCGCAATACCTCTTCCCGCTTTTTACCGTACGCCATACCAGCCTTGCCGGGAATTGGGCAATGCACCAAAACAGCGTGTGCTAGATCGAGAGAGTTAACTCACCTGTAATTCCATTGTAGAATAATGTGCAATGTTGAAGCACATCGCGACCGATAAGTGCGAGCAATCCTTGTGGGGCAAGAGCCGCACCGATAGCATTTTGTGCCTCAATCGAAATTGGTAACCCGACAACTTCAATCTAAATCGGATATACATTTTGAGCGGTTGATGAATGCGAAGCAGACGCAACGTTCACAACATTTATAACTGGTAGTTGAATCTGCTGTGCGGCACTATCATCAATGCAGGTTGATGACGCACCCGTATCAATCAGAGCCAACCCGGATACCGGTTTTGGGAGAGTTTTACCTTGTTGGATTAATTGTTTGGCGATACTCTGGACAATTCCGATAGTGACCTGTACACACGGACCCTGACGTTGAAGGACGATAGCAGGAGGTACCTGCACTGTTTTTCCCTAAGGTGTCTGGACCTGTGCATTAAGCTGGGTGTGTAGAATTGGCATGAAGAATTCCAAGTGTTAGTGCGGGAATATAAACAAGCTGTTCCGATTCTTCCACCTGTCGTACCAGAAAGGAATCTGTTCCGAAACAACGTGCACCTTCAGATAAGGCTTCTGCCTGGTTGCTGAAAACGCCGATGAGTTTATCGCCTTTGATGAGTACGAACTCGCCGGGATGTTGCTTCAGCCACTCGTCGCGGTGTTCATTAAAGTAGTTTCGCTCTTTTTCTAACATTTCGATCTGCCTTTTTTCAGTGTCAAATTAATCTTTAATTCAGGACTTGTCAAGCGCTATTTTCCGCTTTGTCTCCTGGCTCCAGCGTTGAGACGTACACGTCCGCTGCAAATAACTATTCGCTTTTCTTAAAATCTTTCCTTCGCCCGGTCGTATAGACAACGAACGAAAAATCAATCCCCTATGCCGTTGTAAACCACAATCCGTGATTTAATCCCAGCGCCCAATCAAAGTGAATGAACCCGGCATGATATCCACTGCCGAACGATAACTGCCGATGATCTTTTCCGCCAAATGAAACACCTATTCGGATGGGAAGCTTTGGTGAGCGGGTAAATTCCACAAAGAAATCACTGACCGGAAAAGCAAACGAATATGCCAATTGATTCATCAGGAGAAATTCCTCGTTAAAATCCAGATTCAATTCTTCTCCTATAGGATTACCAATGAACCTCCCCGACGCAAGCATCGGGGTATCTTATCGGTAATATTCTTAAATGAGACACCAAGATTTCTCAAACTCTTCCTTTTATAAGGTAACCCCGAGGCAAGCCTAGGGGAATTCTTTGATTAAAAGAATGTTTTTAATTACAGAATTAGCAGTAAGTTAAGCACCCGCCGAAGGCGCCCCTCCTGGGCAACCGTTATTTTTTCTTTACATTTTTGCAAGAATTTGAAAATCAAGAGACTATGGAGATATGGTAACGTTATTACTGACTTTTTTTATATTGATGATTGTCATTTTAAATGAAGCCGAAAATAATATCTATCGAATGCTGGATTTACTGTTATCTGAAACTGAACAAAAACTCGATAACTATGTTTTAAACCGTCAATTAGATAAAAATATTGACATTCAGCGTACTACTAAAGGCGTTCAATTAACAGTCAGCGGCGAGTATTTTTTCGATGTCAATTCAGTCAGTATTTCACCCACTTTACAACCATTATTAGATCACATAGGAAATGCTATTCAGCAATCACGCTTGCTCGGTATCCGGGAAGACCCGGAGCTACGCGGTTTTTATGAAGCCTTGCGGAAAAATCAGCATACACTGAACGTCGAAATACGGGTTGAAGGTCATACCGATAATTGGCAGATCAGAGGCGAAAAGTACGCTAGCAACTGGGAACTCAGTTCTGCACGAGCTTTGGAAGTGGTTAAATATTTGAGCGCTGTGTCCGGAATCGATGAAGGAAACTTTTCAGCCCTCGGATATGGTGAATTCAGACCGATAACCGACAATAATTCAACCGAGGGACGGTCTAAAAACCGGCGGGTTGAAATATTCATCGATGCGGACATTACACCAATTAATAATCGTCAGTAATCTCTAAAACAACGCCACATTTTTATACTCCGGAAACTCATATTCTATCACGTTCAAAACAATATTTTCATCAAATAACCCGGGATTTTCTTCATATCTTATTCATTTTTTTACAAGCGGGCGCGATTATGAAGCGCCATATTATGACATATCTCACAAAATTTCGCTGTAGATAAATAAATTCATTTTTTGAAAAAATATTTTTACATATATTTAAGCAACATATTGTTACTTGTTATTAATTCAATAAATCATCTCAATCTTGCGTAACACAGCCAACTAAAATAAATTTGGAGAGGTCTATATACTAAAATGGGATACATCGACGCTATAATATTAGGAATTGTACAGGGATTAACGGAGTTTCTGCCTATCAGCAGCTCCGGACATCTGGTCATTTTTCAACATTTACTTGGAATCAGCTCGGAAAATATTGCATTCGAAGTCATTGTTCATTTCGGGACGTTATTGAGCGTCGTTGCGGTTTACTATATTGATATCCGGAATATGATTGTCAGTTTTTTCAGCGGAGTGACAAGGAATAATATCATTGGAACATATCAGAATGACCCCTATTTCCAGCTGAGCATTTTTGTGATAATCGGAACAATTCCGGCTGTAATCGCCGGACTGTTCCTAAAAGATTTCTTCGTATCGGTTTTCCATAATGTTCGCCTTGTCGGTATCACACTGCTCGTAACCGGCGGTATCATTTTATCAACTCGTTTGATTAGACCTGTAAAAAAGCAACTCAGTATCGGCAGTTCGTTTCTTATCGGAATCGCTCAATCCATAGCCATTCTCCCCGGAATATCCCGCTCCGGTTTTACGATCAGCAGTGCTCTCATTATGGGTGTGTCGCGGGAAAATGCCGCACGCTTTTCGTTTCTTTTGGCGGTCCCGGCGATCCTTGGAGCTACACTGCTGCATATCATTGAATTGACGTCATCTGAAATTTCCGGAATCGGTTTCGGCACGCTTTTCACCGGTTTCATTTTCTCATTCGTCGTCGGATATATTGCAATTCGTTTTTTGCTTTCAATATTGAAAAGCGGGAAATTCGGATGGTTTGCTCCGTATTGTTTCCTGGCTGGACTAATTGTGTTAATTTTTATCAAATAAAGATGTCTTTCATACAATTGGGTTAAGATATGCCGTTTATTCTGGACGAACTGGAAAAAATCGAAAAAGGACAACTCGCTCCTGTTTATTTACTTTACGGAGATGATCTGTATCTCGAAGAGGAAGCAATTGGCACATTGATCGAAGTTTTCTCTAAAAATTCTACTGCGGCTATTGAAAAAAAATCCTTTTATGGGACTGAAAACTCCGCTGATTCTTTCATTAGAAGTCTCTTAAATATTGGCATGTTTGCATCTCAGCAAATAATTATATATAAGGATATTCCCAAATTAACTACGGGCTACCGCAAACAGCTTCTCCGGTACATTGACCGCCCGGAACAAAATATTCTATTAATCCTCTCAAGTACCGGTGGGCAAAAAGGTAAGTTTTTTACCAGTATTAGAAAACATCCATCGGTTGAAACAGTGTCGATCTGGACGCCCCCCCCCAATCAATTTCCCGCTCTGATTCAACGGAAATTTAAAAAAGAGGGTTATCAGATTGATCCCGAAGCTCTGGATATTTTGGCGGTATCAACTAATGATTCTCTGAGTCATGCATTTTCCGAAATTGAAAAAATAATAGTTTACGCCGGCGACACATATGAAATTACTCCCGACAATATCCGGGCAGTTGTCGGTGGTGAGAAAAATTATCAAATGTCTGATTTTATTCATGCAGTCGGCGAGAGAGATTTATATCAGGCGATCCATATTTGCCTTGCCCTGATAGAAACAGGCGTCAAGTCGCCCTATTTCGTGTCATCACTGTACTTGCTCTTTGTCAATGTTTGGGCATATAAACAAATTCACCAGGGCGTACGGGACACATATTATCCTCTGCAAAAAATGCGTGAACAATACAAAAACGCCTCTAAAAAATACACCGGCAGCAATTTTGGAAACCTTTTCAATCGGTTACTGGATGTTGACCGAAAAGCGAAATCTACAAGCTTAAGCACAGAAGATTTAATGATACCATTGATATATCAAGTAATAAAGTGATAAATTTGATCGATGAAAAACAGTTATAAAATCAGTGATGAAGAGTTGATCCGCCGGTTTCAAGCCGGTGATGAAGCCGCTTTTGAAGAGATCGTTCATCGTTATAAAAATCGACTGATGAATTTCGCCTACCGATTTGTGCTGGACAGAGAAGAATCGGAAGATATCGTTCAGGATACTTTTCTGAAAGTATATCAAAACCGGTATGCTTATAAAGAAATTGCAAAATTTTCCACCTGGATATATACCATTACCGCTAACCTTGCAAAAACGATTTTAAGAAAAAGACGAAACCGAAAGCTGTTCTACTTTTCCCGGCTCGGTCCGGAAGACAAGGACATGGATTTTCCATCAAAAGACCCGGAACCCCAGAAAAAAATTGAGGGAAAATTCAATGAACAAACAATTCAGAAATCAATTTTAAAATTACCGGAACATTTTCGCACCGCAATCATTTTAAGGGATATTCAGGAACTTTCTTATGAGGAAATCAGTAATATCATCAATGCACCGTTGGGAACGGTGAAATCGAGAATAAACAGAGCGCGGTTGAAATTGCGGGAAGATTTACAGGAAATGCGAGGAAACGAAAAAATTAATTGATACTTGAGGTGAGGAGTTTTATGATCAGTT
>JAHIOG010000359.1 GCA_018895675.1 bacterium | reverse complement strand
ATTGATCAAAAAACTCAGCTTGTTGATATAATTCTCAATAGTCTAAATCCAGGTCGTAAAGAAATTGATGAATTATGGGCAAGAGAAGCAGAAAGAAGAGTTGAAGAAATTAAGTTAGGAAAGGTAAAGACAATTCCAGGAGAACAGGTTCTTAAGGAAGTTCAAAAACGACTTTTGAAATGAAATTCTCCTTTCACCCTTCCGCAAAGAATGAAATGATTAAAGCAATTGACTATTATGAGGAATGTCAGAAAGGTCTTGGACTTGAATTTGCCAGAGAAGTTTATGCAGCTATTCAGAATATTCTAAAATTTCCAAAAGCATGGTCAAAACTATCAAAAAATACAAGGCGGTGTCTAACCAATCGCTTCCCATTCGGAGTAATTTACCAAATTATTAAGAACGAAATTTTAATAATTGCGGTAATGCAGCTTAATAGAGAACCTGATTACTGGAGAAAAAGAATAAAATAAAATATATAAAAAAATTATCCCAATTCCTTTAATCCTACCACAACGATCCGGTTTGATTTACCGGAAATGGCTGATATCCACTTGACGATATACGATGTCAACGGACGACAGGTCATAACGCTGGTTGATGGAAAGAGCAAAGCCGGAATTTATGCGGTGATTTGGAATGGCAAAGACGGCAGCGGGAGACCGGTCAGCGCCGGTGTTTATATCTTTATCCTGGAATGTCAGGATGTAATTCTATCGAAAAAGATGATATTTCTTAAATAGGGTTATTCAATCAACAGAACATCATAGCTGTATTCCGGAATTTGTAATACAAGCTTTCGATCCTCAATCCGATAATTTTTATCTTTCAACAGAGACTGTAAAGAGTCACCATCTATCCAGGGAGGAAGACTCAGATGAACGTTCCCGGATTGTGATCCTTTATTGAATAATATAATCAGTCTTTGATTTGGATCGCCTCGTGAATAAATCATCACCTTATCATTGGTATAAAGATTGATATAATCGCCACGGCGAAGAGCAGAATATTTTTTCCTCAGGTTTATCAATTTCGAATTATGCTCGAGCTGCTCTTTCTCCAATTGATTCAGTTGATCGCCAAAGCGCATCATCCGGCGGTTATCGGGATCATTCGCGCCGGTCATTCCGAATTCATCGCCATAGTAAATAATCGGGATTCCCGGAACAGTCATCAGATAGCAGAATAAGATTTGTTCCTTTTTATAGGTCGTAATATCGTCCACCTGAATCGCCGGCTCGCGAAACGCCCGTTCGACGCCATTTTCGGATAGTGTAAGGTCGCCTTCCAGGAGAGCCATGATTCTGACTTGATCGTGGCTGTCAAGAATGTTTCCCATCAAATGATTATATCCATAAACTTCGAGGGCTTTATCAATTGCAACTTTGAGTTCTGAGAGCCTTCCGTTCGGTTCTGTGAATATTCGCCGTGCGGTAAAGAATTGACCAAAGTTAAATTGCGAATCCAGCATACCGTTGTTTACGTAGGATTTGATCAGATCGTGTCCACCGAAACTTTCACCGATTTGAAAAACGTTCAATGAGCGATCCGGATTAACCTTCGTTTTAATCTTCTTTGTCAATGATCGCCAGAATTCATATGGAACGTGTTTTGTTGCGTCATGCCGGAATCCGTCAACACTTGTCTCTTGCAACCACCAGACGGCATTGTCCGTTATTGCTTCGAGCGCTTCGCTGGAGTTGATAAAGTCAAAAGATGGTATAAATGTGTCAAACCAGGTTGTCAGGCGATACTCATCCCAGCGACGGATGTTTTTTGAGCCGTCCGGAAGATCAAGCGTGCCGTACCAATCCCGGTGTTCGCTGAAAAAATGGTGTTCGATGTGAGTATGATTTGAAATAAAATCCAACAGTACCTTGATTCCATGATCGTGGGCGACATCTACCAATTTTTTCAGTTCGTTGAGCGTTCCGAAGCGCGGTTCCGTTTCATTTTCACTGACCGACCAGTATCCATGATAACCGGTATAGTAGCGGTGGGGCTCGGGCCATTCCCGGTATGCTTTATCGGTGGTTTTATTAACCGGCGATATCCAGAGAGTGTTTACTCCGAGTCTGTTAAAATACCCCGCTTCGATCTGTTGAGTTATACCGGCAAAATCGCCGCCCTGGAAATTGGCGCGCCAATCTAAGTCGGGATGGTTGATCGGATCGTCATTGGTGCTGTTTCCGTTCTTAAACCGGTCGATCATTAATGAATAGATGACCGCATCCTGCCAGAGAAACGGTTTGTCTGATTTTAGAGGCTCGCCATTTTGAGTCCGGACGGTTATAACGTTTCCCGTTATATTTTCGTAGCTTGCGATGATTCTTAGTGTTATTAATGTCGGATCATCTGACAGCGGACTAAGATCGACTGCAACTTCATTATCCGAGATCTCAATATATTCTGAGGGATAAAAGACGTTATCCTTTAATACCGTTATTCGAATATTTTCGCTGTGTTTTGATGCGTCTAGCGCCAGGTGGAGGCAATGATCATTTTGATATGGTAGAAAATAGAGCTGCGGGATTTGTTCTTTATTGGGAGATTTTACATGGATCAATGAATTATAATATCCAAAGCCGTTGTCGACTTTAACCGGATTTTCGGGATCGTATATTTCTCGTTTGCCGATGACAAACTGATATTCATAAATGCCGTCATCGAGGTAAACGCTGCGTGTATAAATACCGTCGTTATCATCATCAGACATTGCAGTTGAGTTGCGGCTCCAGTTGTTGAAATTTCCCATAACGAAAACATCCGCGTCTTTTTCATCGACCGCAATCTGAAACTCGACTTTAATTTTCTCTTTCACAATGACCGGCAGAATGTAGCGTTCCTTATAATTCAAAAATTCGAGATATGTAATTCCGGAAAAATTATCGGCTGGTGTGAGCAGAATTAGATTGTCTTTGAGATTGTAGCCAACGTTGATATTTACGTTTTGGGAAAACTTCAGTTTATAGGATTTAGCAAAAAATATATCCTCGATATATACAGACGTTGTTGTTCCGGGTTCGATAGTCCGAAATTCAATAAGTTCGGCTGGTTTGAATGATTCGGAAGATATTGAGCTGGAGCGAAGACCTGATACCCCCAAAAGCAGAAGAGTGGAAAATCCAACTGTTATTAAAATGTTGATTTTCTTTTTCATCAGATATCCTTTAAAAATTGTTGCTCATAGTTTATATAGCACCATTGCGGAAATGGGTTTAAGTTCAACTTCAGTTTCAGAAACCGGTTTGATTATATCGACTCCGGCAATCGTATGATCGACAACAAGGATCCACTTGCCTGCCGGAATTGTAAAGGTTTCGGACTTGTGATTTGGATTGATCAACACAAGAACATTTCGCCAGGAATCACCTGTATTTCCTCGATTAATCTGATAAGCGATACAGTTGACGGGAACGTTCTTTTTCTTTTTATTTAAAAACGAGATATTTCGATTAATTTCCTCTGCGGAAGTTATTCTGAACATCGGATGTTCGTTGCGAAGTTGAATGAGTCCCTTATAATAGTTAAAAACATCACGATTTTCCTGTTTGTAATCCCAGCGAATCTTATTGATTTTGTCCGGTTGATTATAACTATTGTGGGAGCCGAATTTTGTCCGCAGAAATTCCTGACCACCGTGCATGAACGGAACACCTTGAGAAGTGAAAATAATCACAGCCGCCAGTTTATCCATTGCTTTCAGTTCGGTATCGGTCAGAGAACTGTCCTTTTCGGTGGAAATCACTAATTGATCCCACAGCGTCCTGCCGTCATGGCAAGTCACATAGTTGATGACTTCCGACGGAGAATCTGCAAAATCGGTGATGCTTCCGATAATTCCTTTCTGTACGGCTTTAATATTTTTTCCTTTCTGAACATAGCCCGGATCGGTGTTATGCCAGGGACCTTTCAATGCATCCCGAAAGTGATCATTAAATACTGCGAAACCTTTGCCTCGCTGAGTGCCTTTGATAGTTGGTTTAATCGGAGTGCCGCCGGCAGTCCAGGGTTCGCCATAGAGAAATATATCCGGTTTGATTGCTCTGAGTTCTTCGACGATTGTTTCCATGGTTTCCATGTCGATCAATCCCATCAGATCAAATCGAAAGCCGTCAACTTTATATGTATTAACCCAGTATTTCAGAGATTCAATGATGAATTTGCGAACCATCGGCTGTTCGGAACGGACTTCATTGCCGCAGCCTGAGCCGTTCCAGTAACTTCCGTCCGGTCGCTGTCGATAATAGAAATTCGGTGTGATTCCGTTGAAGTTGTAGCGGATTTCGGGATTGCCTTCCGCCGTATGATTGTAAACGACATCCAGAACCACTTTTATTCCTTTACGATGGAGAGCGTCCACTAACTGCTTGAATTCTTTAACGCGGCTCGCATCGTATTGATCGCTGGTAAACCACCCATCGGGGGAATTGAAATTCACGGTCATGTAGCCCCAGAAATAACTGTTAACCGCATTGTCATGCTCAAAATCCTGAATCGGCATCAGTTGGACGGTATTAATACCTAATTCAAGCAGGTGATCCAGACCGGTTTTAATGTCTGTTCCCGGCAGTCGCGTGTTCTCTTCAGTAAAACCCGAATAATTACCTTTATTTTTAATCCCGGAATTTTCGGCGATGGAAAAATCCCTGACATGCATTTCATAAATAACAGCCTCATTGAAGGGAAATTTCGGAGAATCGGCGATAGGCATATCATCCTGAAATATCAAAGCTCTGCCGTCATGGGTTGTGACGCAGGTGGCATAGGGGTCGATTACTTCATGATCCGGTCGGTAAGAGGGATCGGGACCATCTATGGAATAGGTGTAATACTTGCCCAGCAGATTGTCTTTGATCTCAACCGACCAGGTGCCGGATTCCGATTTCTTTAAGGAATATTGATCTGGTTTTCCACCTGACGCTTTTTCATACAGGTTCAGCGTTACTTTGCTTGCGCCGGGGGTAAATAGTTTGAAGATTGTTTTTTCCGGTGAATAAAATGCTCCCAGAGGAGAATCTGTATAATACTTCGGATCGGTCAGAATATCTCTCAGGAGAATCGGACCGGATTTATACCCGTTTGCGATAATTTTACCCGGAAGGTCGGCTATTTCGATTGGTTCGAGCATATTAATTTGAAGTATCATTGAAGAATCTGAATCTTCAGGCATAAGGTCTATTTTCTTGAATTTCGTAAGCAGTTTATTTTTCAATTCAATTGTTGGATTAAGTTGCGCCAGTAATTTTTTATGAAGTGGATTTGACAATACTACAGTTAGCCTGTCCGGGCCATCCAGAAATGCTTTTCTGATAAAGGGTGTTGTATCCGGTTTGTTCAGATACAGAGTTCCGTCACCCTGTAATATCCAGATTTCATTGGACATCGATCTGCTCCAGTAGCGGTTGGGGTCATCCTTTTTCTCCCAATTTCCGAATCTGGGGAGGATTCCAATATTGCCCTTAGGTGGATACTGTGTTACATCCATTCGGAAGATCGCTCCAAAATCGTCTTTACCAATAGAAATTAATTCAACCGATTTTTGATCAAGCCATGTCCACAGGGACCAGTCGGTGTAATTGCTGTCAAATCGGTGGTAGTGGATAAGTATGGTATTCATGCTGGAAGTTCCGGAATTGTTACATGTGATTAATCCAAATAAAATCAGGAAACTTAATAACACCCGGTATTTTACCGGGAATTTTATAAAATCTGTCATATGGTGTTCCTCTGTACATATCTCTTTTTTCAGCGATGATATATTAACATATCTCGCATATAAATAGTATAAAAATTTCATTGTTGTTTGAAAGAATACCAAAACATGGGATTGTTATTGTGTCATCATTTTTATCGATGCATTAGCCAGATTGAGCAAAATATGTAAAATTGTACTTGTATCTGCTTCTTGAAATCGATATTTTTAGAGAAATGATGGCAGGAAATTCTATTATGATACTTTTCAGCCGCAAAATTACTTTTTTAAATGTTTTATTAATCGGGTTATCTCTCCTGTTTGCCGATCAACCCGATGCGCTGCGGGGACGGTCCGGGGGAAATGACATCGTAAAAATCGGTCCAATTGGGATAGAAGCCGTCCTGGTTGAAGGTGGCACATTCGAAATGGGCGATAAATTCAACGTTGGAGATAGCGACGAAAAACCGGTGCATAAAGTGACTCTTTCGGATTTCTATATGAGCGTTACTGAAGTGACTATTCAGCAGTATAAAATATTCTGCCGGAAGACCGGTCGTAAAATGCCCATGCAGGGATCCGGTAGCAAAAATGATTATCCCGTTGCTTTTGTGACCTGGTTTGATGCAATGGATTTCTGCAAGTGGGTTGGAGGTTCTTTGCCAACCGAAGCACAATGGGAATATGCGGCAACATCGGGCGGCATGTCAGTGAATTATCCCACCGGGAATGATTTAAACCACAGCATGGCAAACTATTCCGGCACGGGCAAAAAAGATCGCTGGAAACGAATATCGCCTGTTGCAAAATTTCCACCCAATATATTTGGAATTTATGATCTTGCCGGTAATGTGTATGAATGGTGCTTCGATTATTACAAGAGCGGTTACTACAGCCTACCGACGTATCGGGATCCGCAGGGACCGGCAACCAGCATATTTAGAGTACTTCGCGGCGGATCGTGGTATCACAACAAACACGAACT
>JAHIOG010000031.1 GCA_018895675.1 bacterium | reverse complement strand
AAGTTGGGCTTCTGATAAATTTTGGAACATCAGTTCAAGTAAAACGTCGTATAATGGATGCACAAAATACAAATTGACATAAAATCCGTGTAAATCTGTGTTAATCCGTGTCTAAACGTGTTAATCCGTGTCTAAACGAAATATTATGACTAACATGCAATTTATCGATCCGCCAATTATAAAAAGGAGAACAAACATGCAATACCTCAAAGATAAAAGAATAGTAGTAACCGGCGGCGCTGGTTTTCTCGGAAAAAATGTCGCTGCAAAATTGAAGGAGCATGGCTGCAAAGATATCTTTGTCCCGGGAGTTCCTGTAAAACCTTTAAGAAAGGTTTATCAAAAACCGTTGCGCCGCTTTACTTCGCAGACACGTATGCCCACAGGCATACGTGGATACCGCATAAAGCGAGGTGTCGCTTTTGGAGGACGCGGCGCGGGCAATCGTGCTTGCGACGTTTACAGGATTTGAGGGAGAAATTGTATGGGATGAAACAAAGCCTGACTGGCAGCCGAGGGGGATGCTGGATGTGATCAGGGCTGAGAAGGAGTTCGGGTTAAGAGCGAAGGGGGGTTTAAGGAAGGGTTGAAGAGGACGGTGGAGTGGTATAAGGTGATTTAAGCCAATGAAATTTTTAAAACGAAGCACAAAGAAAAATCCAAAGGTCAGTTTGATATTATTGGATTGGAGTGTGCGTGAGAGTTTTCATATCCTGCATTATCTCAGAAATCAGAATGTAGACCGCGCCTTTTTCGAAGTCGTCATGATCGAATATTATTCAAGAGAATCTGACGCTCTGAAGAAGTTAAAGGAGGATATAGATACCTGGGTAATTCTTGAAATGCCTGATTCCTGCATATACCACAAGCATCTCATGTATAATGTGGGGATATTTATGAGCCAGGGTGAGATCGTGGTTATCTGCGATTCTGATGCCATGGTTACTGAAAGTTTTATAAGAGCTATCTTAGATACATTTGAGAAGAATGAAAGAATTGTCCTTCACCTTGATGAGTTCCGAAATATTAGACGCGATTTTTATCCGTTCAATTTCCAGAGTTTTGAAGATGTGAATGGTGATGGCTGCATCAACAACATAAATGGCAAAACAAGCGGCATTATGGACATTTATGATCCTCTTCACAGCGTGAACTATGGTGCATGTATGTGTGCAAAACGCAGCGATATTATATCCATCGGTGGAGCTGACGAGCATATAGACTACTCAGGTCATATTTGTGGTCCATATGATATGACGTTCCGGCTTGTGAATTACGGATGCAAGGAGATCTGGCATGAATCTGAGTTCCTGTATCACACATGGCACCCTGGGCAAGCTGGAGAGGATAATTACCTTGGACCTCATGATGGAAGGCATATGTCAACGACAGCTTTGGAGGCTCTGACAACCGGACGGATAATGCCTCTTTTAGAAAATGAAGCTATCAGGTTGTTAAGAAACGGTACGGTCACAAATGATAACAAGCTTGAAAATAAACTTGTTGATCCAGAATATTATCTAAATTGGAAATTTAATAAAGTTAATGAAAAAGCGTCATCAAAAAATTATAAAAATATCCGGCGAATCAGTAGATACAAAGGATTTAAAATAAACTATGAGGCAGGTTCATATTATGCATGTTTACTGGCGGACCATCAACTTGAAACCAAGAACCTGCTTAATAGTAATACTTTTCTGAAAAGCGATTCATTAATAGGAATAAATGAAAAAATTGATAAAACAATTCCGTATCTTATTGGTTTTGCTTCCACTACAGGTTTTGCTTACATTTTATTATGGCGAGGTTTAGAGGAACTACTAAAAATATTAAAAAAAATATTCAATAAATTTACAAAAACTCATGCTCAATTTACGGATAAACATGCAGGTTTATTAACCAACGGTTATGTAAGAATTAAAAACAGGTTCAAGCAATTTTTTATCGAAATCAAGAGCTTGCACATGTTGATGATCGACCTGATAGTCAATATTTATTTTATTAGAAATAGTAACAAACCCAAAATTGAAAATGAAATCCCAATTTTGCTGGTTGATAGCAGATACTTAAAATACTATCTGGATTTCCTTACATTGGTCAGGATCCTGCCCAAAATAAAAAATATACAGTGTGAAAACCGTGACCTGGTCAGAGAGTGCCTTGATGAACTTGATAGAAATGAATGGAATGGAGGGCTTTTTCTGGGCAGTAACCTTTATGCCAAATACCATAGGGTAATTACATCCTATGAAATAGGAAAAAATGCTCTGATTATTTAAGGAAATGAACAAATAAAACTGGTGGTGATTATTTCTATTGACTAAAGATGTTTCGAAAATCTCCCTGCTTCTACCGACAAGAGGAAGGCCCGCTTTAGTACAACGCCTTTTCCGAAGTATTGTCGAGCAAACAGCGGATCTTGAGAACATCGAGATCATTCTTTATGTGGATGAAGATGATACTGAAAGCCACAACCTTGCTTTTGATAATCTAAATATAACAAAAATAATCGGGTCAAGGTTATCTATGGGAGCCTATAATACCGCCTGCTTAAGCCGATCTACAGGAGATATTATCATTCTGGTAAACGATGATATGGTAATTCGTACCACTGGCTGGGATAAAATAATCCGTGATTTTGATGTTAATGTCAACGATCAAATATATCTTGCTTATGGCAATGATATGTTTAAAAAAGGCAAGCTTTGCACATTTCCTGTTCTCTCCAGGAAGACCTGTGAAATTTTACTGAAACCATATCCAGAGGAGTATCGAGGGGCTTTCATCGATTGCCATATTTTTGATATTTTTAAAAGATTGGAACATGCCGGGTATCATCGTTACTTTTACATCGATTCGATCGTGTTCGAGCATCTTCATTACCGAACAGGTAAAGCAGAATATGATGCCACCTACAGTGAGAGAGGGAGATTCGATGATGACGCCGTGTTCATATCCCTGCGTAACCTGCGCCAGGATTCTGCCTTACGTCTTCTTGCATCCATTAGAGGCGAACCTTTGAAATCGCTTCAAGTAATAAATGCGCTGAAAACTAATTCCATTAATTCCATTAACTCCGTTTCAGCGATCATAAATTTTTTTACGATTTTCCTTATGGACAGAAGCCTGCCTTTTCGATGGCGAACATACCTGTTCATCTGGTTCTGCGGACGCAATCTGGTCAGTAAAGGCTATCTTCCATGGTTGGAATAATGAATCTATTAAAAAAGGTCAAAATGAATCCTCTTTTCAATTTTCTAATAAAGGTTTACAAATATCGTTCATTGATCAAGACGATGGCTATACGTGAGATCCAGACCCGCTATGCAGGGACTCTGGCAGGGTTTGTCTGGTCAGTAGTGAATCCTTTAATGATCATACTTGTTTACTGGTTTGTTTTTTCCGTAGGTTTCAAGGTCCAGCCTGTGGGGAACGTTCCTTTTATTGTAGTATTCCTGTGCGGCATGATACCCTGGACGATGTTCAGCGAATCCCTGATGGCTAACACCAATGCGATCATCAGCAATGCCCATTTAGTTAAGAAAACCGTTTTTCCCACTGAAATATTGCCTATCGTAAATCTTGTTGCAAGTTTTACTACTCATGGAATTATGTTAGTAATACTTTTGATCCTTTTAATATTTAACAACATTTCGTTTTCTTTTTATAACTTACAGTTCCTGTATTATCTTGCGGCGCTAGCGGTTTTTAGTATCGGGCTTGGCTGGATTTTTTCTGCTGTGAATGTTTTTTATCGCGATACAGGACAGATAATAGGTGTAATTATTAACATGTGGTTCTGGCTCACTCCCATTGTATGGTTGATCGATATGATCCCTAAGAATTATCAATTCATTATTAAACTTAATCCGATGTATTACATTGTAGAGGGTTACAAAACTTCGTTCATTTATCATTCACCTTTCTGGCAAGACTACCTACTGGGAATTTATTTCTGGTTTGTGTGCTTATTAATATTTATTATAGGTGGACTTACTTTCAGAAAATTAAAACCTGAGTTTGCGGATGTACTATGAATGAAATAGCAATCTCGTTAAGGAACATTTCAAAAAAATATAAGCTTTTCAATTTCCCGAAAGAGCGATTATTCGAAGCACTGCATCCTTTCAATAAAAAATACCACCGCGAGTTCTGGGCTCTAAAGGATATAAGTATTGATATACACAAAGGTCAGACTGTGGGCATCATAGGGCGCAACGGTTCAGGCAAATCTACTCTCTTGCAGGTCATTTGTTCCATTTTACGACCAACATCAGGCAGTATTACTGTCAACGGGAGAATTTCTGCTCTCCTTGAACTGGGTGCAGGCTTTAATCCTGAGTTCACAGGCAGGGATAATGTTTTTTTGAACGGGGCGCTGATGGGATTCTCACGGGAAGAAATGAAAGAACGAATGCCTGTGATAGAGGCTTTTGCCGATATCGGGGAATTCATCGATCAGCCTGTCAAGATTTATTCATCAGGGATGTTCGTGCGCCTGGCGTTTGCTGCTGCTATTAATGTTGATCCTGATATCCTTGTTGTGGATGAAGCGCTGGCTGTGGGGGATGCGAAGTTCCAGCACAAATGTTATCAGAAGTTCCTTGATTTTCAGCAGGCTGGGAGAACCATAATTTTGGTTACACATGATACGAGCGCAATTTTGAAACACTGCGATCATGCTTTTCTTCTTGAGAATGGCGCTGTAATGGAAAGTGGGAAACCGAATGATGTGGTCAATCATTATTATAAACTTATCCTTACAGAAGACTCAATTCCCGGCAATATCTCTTTTACTTCTACATCATCCCAGCAGAAACCTGAAAACTCTGCTTTGGAGCAAAACCAATCCGAATTAGAGAGATTCTTCAAAGAAGCTCCCACGATGGATAATTGTATTTATAGAAACAGCTATAATAAAAATGAATACAGATTTGGAGATAAACGTGCCGTAATTGTTGACTACCTTGTAGTTTCCGGGGAGAAACATGATCCTGTAACGGTATACTCAGGTGATATGGTTAATATTTATTTAAAAGCTAGATTTCATCAGACTGTAGATTCCCCCATGTTTGGGTTCTCAATAAAGACAATAGATGGGGTAGTTGTTTATGCAAGTAATACAAGGTATAGTAAAATCCCTATTAAGTCTGCCAAAGAATCTGATATTATTGTGTTTAGTTTCTCCATAAAGCTGAGTCTGATAGCTGGAGATTTTTTTATAGATCTTGGTATTGCCGAAAAACTTCCCGGAATAGACTCACCAATAGATATAAGGTATAGTCTTATTCATCTTCCTATTCAAGAAAGAAACAGATTCGATGGATTCGTAGAACTGGAATCTAGTTTCCAGGAAATTTTAAGAAATACAACAGATAAGGTAATTATCTGATGGATTTTTGTAATGGACGAGAGAAATGGACATTGATATCAAAGCGAAACAAATTCCGGCAGAGGACCAGAAAGTAGTCCTGCGCACACTGGCAGAATCCGTGGCAAGACAAGGCTGCAAGTTTCTTGAGATAGGGAGCTGGTGCGGTGATTCCACAATAGTTCTCGGAAATATCGCAAAAAAGTATGGCGGGCATCTGTTTTGTGTTGATTGGTGGAAAGGCAATGTAGGTATAGACCTTGAAGAGATCGCTTCCAGGGTTGATGTGTTTTCGTATTTCTGGAAACGTATCTGCAGCGAAGGGCTTGAGGATGTAGTTATCCCGATTCGGGGCAGATCTGATATAGTTTCCGAGATTCTCAAAACAAACGTGTTCGACCTAGTTTTTATAGATGGAGACCACAGATATGAGGGTGTTTTTAAAGATATCCAGCAATATGCTCCTCTGGTCAGAAGAAACAAAGGGATTCTCTGTGGACATGATTGCGAGGGGCGCATCTCCGATTATGATATGGGTTTCTTAGAATCGGGTAGAGATTTGGACGCCTATGAATCTGTACATTGTGCTGTGGTTCTTGCTGTGGGCTCCGCATTTACGAATTATTCAATAAATTGCAGCGTTTGGAGCGTTCGAGCCAATGAACGGAATAGCAGTTGGGAGCCAACTAACCTCCTATTTCCTGGAATTGTGGATAAAAGGCAATTACCACCATACCCAATCGGTTATAGCAAGAATTATGAAATACTACGATATGGAAGGCTGGTTTATGCTGTACCACACTCTTTGACTAATTTTGATGTTACAGAAATAAAAGCACTTAATCATCCTGAAGTTATTACCACTGAAACCACACAAGAGCTGGAGAATTTAATAGATGAGAATGTGTATTATTCGGCTCAACCTGAACTTTTAGGTCCATATAAAGGTTATAACTTTGTGAAATACAATGACCGCATATACGCCCTATCCACGTCTCTTGGCCCTTTGGACATTCCGCATATAGAAGAGAGTAAATTAAAGGAATTCCAGGAAAGCGGTAAGGGTGCCTTCGGAAAATCTATAGATGAGGTAAAGAACATTATAGATCAACTGGTGCCTTTGGTTCCTGTTTTAGTAGAGGAAAGTTACAACGGATTCAATTTTGTTTTCTATAAAGGAAAGTATTACGGTGTATCGCAGGATTTGGGTCCTATTGATTTTACACAAATCGATGAGGCAGCTATAAAAGAATATGAAAATCGCGGTAAATGCGTTATCGGAAATTCTCATATAAAGGCGAAGCAACTGGTCGATCATATCCTTGATACGGCAGCGCAAAAAAGCGTTAATGAGGAAGACAAAAGAATAGGAGCATTAACAAAGGATGTATTGGATAGAGATGAAAGCATAAGGAAGCTGACTGCTGATATTGAGGATAGGGACAGAAAGCTGCACACAATGCAAGGAGAACTGGAAGAGGAAAAGAGAAGAACAGAAACATTAACAAAGAATGTATTGGATAGAGATGAAAGCATAAGGAAGCTGACTGCTGATATTGAGGATAGGGACAGGATGCTGCACGCAATGCAGGGAGAATTGGAAGAGGCAAAGAGGAGAATAGAGGCTTTGCAAAAAGAACTTATAGAAATAAAATCTAACAGGTGGTACCGCCTTATCGAATGGCGTAGAAAAAATAAGGTCAAAAATTCGGATATGAAAAATTAACTAAAAAAAACAAAAGTTAAAAGGGGATTATTATATTGATTCAGGCAAACCACAAGATGGCATACAGTGATTTATGTTATGACATGAGATATTTAAACGTCGTTTTGCGGAAAATGATTACCGTGTTAGATAAAAGTAAAAAATGAGGAGATACAAATGGATTTAAGATCGTTCATCAAAAAAGAAAATCAGATTCAAAAAGTTAAAGAGCTTGTTATTAGAGGTTTAATTAATTATCAACCGTTCATATTCGCAGACGACTTAGAGTGCGGTGCTGCTTACGAATTTCTTTCTGGAGAGTATAAGGGTCTGGTCTATTGGCCAACCATCGATCCAAAATTGCTAGAAAGACCTGAAATAAAAAGATTTATTATTCTCAATGAAAATAAAAATAAATTTACAGAAGCCAATAAGCGTCTCAGCATAATGTATGATACTTTTGTCGATGAGATATGCACTCGCATT
Organism: bacterium; assembly: GCA_018895675.1. Lineage (GTDB taxonomy): Bacteria > Fidelibacterota > UBA2242 > UBA2242 > UBA2242 > UBA9312. Next base: position 323 of record JAHIOG010000031.1, on the reverse strand, counting down.
GGAGATGTTTCCCAGACAACATTTGCTGATATAGGATGCAATGCAGGGTATTTTCCAATAGCTTTCTCCTTGCATGGTGCAAAAGAGGCAGTGGGTTACGACAGGGAAAATTATACCAATTGTTTCGAATTGCTTAATGAAATCTTGGGTACGAACGCTAAATTTATTCATAGCTCTTATGAGGGGCGGATTCAAACCATTCCTGAATGCAAATCATACGATGTGGTTATATCCATTGCAGTTCTCTGCCATTTAAGTGACCCACTGCAACATTTGGGTTTTTTGGGCTCCATTGCACGTCAGATTGTGTAAAAACTATTTTT
>JAHIOG010000358.1 GCA_018895675.1 bacterium | reverse complement strand
CGCGACGAATCGGTTCAGAGTGTCTGCGAAATGTACTACGATTACTCCGAGCCGGTGTCAAAAATACCCGCTCACAGGATTCTGGCGATCAACCGTGGCGAAAAGGAAAATCTTCTAAAAGTGACAATTGATCCGGACGCCGCTCAGGCTCTGTCTATTATCAGAAAAACTTACATAACCAACGAGCAGTCAATTTTCACAGAATACTTAATCCGGACAATTAAAGATGCTTATAAACGCTTGATCTCCCCCGCTATTGAACGGGAAATCAGAAACATGCTGACAGAAAAAGGCGAGGAACAGGCGATTAAAGTATTCGCCACAAATTTGAAAAATCTGCTTCTGCAACCGCCAATATCGGGAAAAGTAATCATGGGCATTGACCCGGGATTCCGCACCGGGTGTAAAGTTGCGGTTATCGATCAAACCGGAAAATATCTGGAAGGTGATACGATTTATCCCCATCCGCCTCAGAATAAATACAAGGAAGCCAAAAATATCCTGAACCGTCTGATTGACGCTCATTCCGTTGAAATCATCGCTATCGGAAACGGCACTGCCAGCCGGGAGAGCGAATTCCTGGTAGCCGAACTGATCATCGAAATGAAAGCAAAACATCCACTCAGTTATATCATCGTCAGTGAAGCCGGAGCATCCGTTTATTCCGCTTCAAAGATCGCACAGGAGGAATTCCCCGATCTGGAAGCCAGCCTGCGGGGCAATATCTCCATCGCCCGGCGCCTGCTGGACCCTCTGGCGGAACTGGTTAAAATCAATCCCAGGAGCATTGGCGTCGGACAATATCAGCATGACATTAACCAGAAAAAATTACACGAATCCCTGCACGATGTCGTGGAAGACTGTGTCAATCAGGTTGGTGTTAATCTGAATACGGCCTCCAGGTCTCTGTTGACATACATTTCCGGTTTGACCAGCCGCACAGCGGACAACATCACTAAATACCGTGAAACTCAAGGCGCCTTTCACAATCGTGAAGAACTGAAACAGGTCTCCGGCATCGGCATTAATGCCTTTGAGCAAGCCGCCGGATTTCTGCGTATTCCCGGTGGAAATAATCCTCTCGATAATACTTCGATCCACCCGGAATCCTATAACGCCACTCAATCATTATTAGAAAATTTTAATATTGATGACATTCACCGGGGCGGTAAGGCGCTAATAAACAAGCTGAAACTAAGCAGTGATCAAGTCCGGCAGTTATCTGAAGAATTAGCCATCGGTGAACCTACATTAATCGATATTCTCGAAAACCTCAAGAAACCCGGACGGGACCCGCGTGAAGATTTACCCAAACCGATCTTTAAAAGCGATGTGCTTAAAATTGAAGACTTACAGGAAGGTATGATTCTTAAAGGCACTGTAAGGAATGTTGTGGATTTTGGCGCATTTGTGGATATCGGCGTCAAACAGGACGGTTTGATCCATATCAGCGAGATGGGCGACCGCTTTATCAAAGATCCACATAAGGTACTGGCTGTTGGTGATGTCATCGATGTTCGTATCCTCTCAATTGTTGTCGAGCGGCAGCGAATCGGGTTGAGTATGAAAGGTATTCCCAAATCAGGTAACGTCTCATCATGAAACCGGAAAATTTCATCTGCTTCAGTCACCAGGGCGCCGCCGGTTATGCTCCCGAAAATACTTTACTTTCCTTTGAAGAAGCAATTAAACGCGGCACAGACTGGATCGAGCTCGACGTACACAGGGTTGGCGATGAATTGTTGGTGATCCATGATTACAGGCTCGAGCGAACGACAAACGGCAATGGAATTATTTACGATAAATCAATTGATTATATCCGCTCGCTGGATGCCGGAAATGGTGAACAAATTCCCTTTCTGCACGAAGTAGTTGACCTGATTGATCGCCGGGTGGGAATCAACATTGAGATCAAGAGTAGAAATACCGCCAAACCGGTCCTCGACCTGATTAATCATTATATACAGAAATATGGATGGCTAATCGATAATTTCATGATCTCGTCTTTTAACCAATTTGAATTAAAAGCCGTACGGAATCTGCATCCGACCATTAAGATCGGTATCCTGATGTTCGGACTTCCCGTATATTTCGGGCGCCTGCTTCGAACACTCAATCCTTATTCGATCAATATCAGTATTGAATTTGTCAATCAATGGTTAATTGAAACTGCCCGTCGTAAAGGCTTAAAAGTATTTGTATATACTGTGAACTACCCGGATGACATCCGGAGAATGATCGATAT
>JAHIOG010000357.1 GCA_018895675.1 bacterium | reverse complement strand
TTATGAAGAAATAATTGTGATCGATGATGCCAAATTCAACCTGTTCCAGGATTCATTATATATAAAGACCGTTGTAAAACTTTTAAGCAACCTGGATTCAGACGGAAATCCGAAACCAACGCGATTGTTCAAAAATGACTCATTGACAATTCAACTTTCCGCTTCGATAAAAGGATTAATTGATCTTTCGGATGATAACGAGTAGGAGTAGAATCATGACTAAAATAAAAATTATCTGTACTGTTTTCTTAATTGTAATCGTATTCACTATTAACGGATTTGCGCAATTGTATATCAATCCATCAAGCACAGCGCTGGCTGGCGCTTATAGTACAAAAGCAAGAGGCGCACACGTTATTGGCTGGAATCCAGCTAATTTAGGTTTGGCGGGTAATCCCGGATTTTCATTGAATTTTGGAGTGATTCCGTTAGTGCCGATTCCGTCTGTTCAGATCAGCAATAGCAGTATATCACCCTTTGTGCTGAACAGCCATTTTTATACCGGCGGTTATTTGACAGATAAAGACAAAGAGGAATTATTGGATTTTTTCCCTGATGACGGGCTGAACATTAATCCGTTGATCCAGATGAGGATACTTGAAATGTCCTTTGGACGGTGGGCGTTTTCAATCGGCGCCGAAGTTACAGGTGCTTTAGCTTTGCCAAAATCGTTGTTTCACCTCGTATTTTTTGGGAATGAATTCAATAAACCGATTGATCTGAGCGACACGAATGTTGAAATGCAATCTGTGGTCACAGTAGCTCTGGCACACGGAAGAGAGGTGACCATACCAGTTATCAATGATTATGTTGAAAAATTATCAGCCGGTGTCGCCGTAAAAGCATTACTCGGTGTTGGATATGCTGGATTTGAAAAAATGCAGGGTTCAATTACAACCTATCACGACCGAATTGAACTTGATGGCAATATGGAAGCAACTTATGGAATCGGTGGTTTTGGGCTGGCGCTGGATCTTGGCCTGGCAGCAAATATTAATGATAAAATGGCGGCTAATATCTCTCTCAATAATCTCTTTGGATTCGTCAACTGGGGAATAATTGAAGCTGAAAAAGTTGAATATTCACTATTTACAGAAGTATTTTCAGAGGATTTTTCTGATATTGATTCGGTAATGGATGCTGGTGTTCAGACTGATACGTCATACTCAATCGGGAAATTTACATCGAACTATCCAACTTACCTGTTAATGGGATTTCAGTATGATGTTTTGGAAAATTTCTCATTATACAGTACTCTGAAACAATATTTTACTGAAGAACTGGCAGCGACACGTAAACCAAAAATATCGGTAGGCGCTGAATATGAAATCTTGTCTTTTTTACCTGTCCGGCTTGGTATTGCTTATGGCGGGATTGAGTCTTTTCAGTGGGGGTTCGGGACAGGTTTGAATTTCCGGAACTATACGCTTGATATTGGATTTTCCCAGATAGGCGGTATATTTAATCATGCAAAAGGTTTTGCTTTTTCCTTTGGTCAATCTATTCGGTTTTAATATATTCCGGTCAGAGTATAATTACTCTTAGATTGGATAAGTATGCAAATAATTTCATGGAACGTTAACGGTATTCGTTCAGCATACCGTAAAGGGTTTCTCAATTGGATGTGCAGTCATAATCCTGATATATTGTGTATTCAGGAGACCAAGGCTTATATGGAGCAATTATCCTATGATTTGCTGAATATTAACGGCTATCATTCCGCATTTTCTTCAGCCTATAAAATGGGCTATAGCGGCGTTGCGCTGTACTCAAAGGAAAAACCAAATTATATACAAACCGGCTTTGGGATTGAAAAATATGACCGGGAAGGCAGAATAATTGTTGCCGGGTATGATAACTTTGTATTGCTGAATATTTATTTTCCCAATGGTCAAATGAATGAAACGCGGCTAAAGTATAAGCTGGAATTTTATGACGCTTTTCTCGATGTGGTTGATTCAATGAATCGGGAAGGTAAAAATATCATTATCTGTGGTGATGTGAATACAGCCCATAAGCCTATTGATCTTGCCAGACCGAAAGAAAATCAGACTATATCCGGTTTTTTACCGGTCGAAAGAGAATGGATCGACAAATTTGTCAGTCATGGTTATATCGATACCTTCAGAAAGTTTAACCCGGAACCGGATCAGTACACATGGTGGTCTATGCGAGCCCGTGCCCGGGAGAGAAACATCGGCTGGAGAATTGATTATTTTTTTGTGAATGAGCTATTTGAGAAAAATTTGAAAGATGCATTCATTCTTCCTGATGTGACAGGCTCCGATCACTGTCCCGTGGGCATTGAAATTACTAAATAATCATCATGTTTTGTTATCTTACTCGTTACTAAGCCATAGCTTTATTGAGAGTGATTTATTTCCCCTTCACTTCCGTCTCCTCCCGATGAATCAGGATAAGCCGGATAAAAAAGGGAATGGTTACAATTTGCTTGAGTAATCAGTTAAATTAAACATTAACCACCGCCTGTCCCCTTGGGGAATTTATTCGGTGGGTTGTGAAAATAATACGCTTTATCCGACTTTAGTCGGTTTGATTGTTCATTTTCTTAGCATAATGACATTGTGTCGAAGACATCTCTTTGAGATAATGAATTGCGATGTTAA
>JAHIOG010000356.1 GCA_018895675.1 bacterium | reverse complement strand
AATATCCAAGAATAGCAGCAATTCTGCATGATTTATCACAATATTATGAAAATGACGCTAAAAGAGAAGATGAAGAAGCAAAACGAACGGAAATGGAATATTAGGGTTTAGAAAGAAAACTATGACCGATGTAGCAGCTTTAGTATCGAAACTCTGGAACTATTGCAACGTGCTCCGTGACGAGAGATATAACATTAAAGCAACCGTCCCGTCCAGTTTGCGTTAATGGTCACAATGTTATAGGTATTGCAAACGAGGCGTTATAAATGGCTATGGATTCCGTGAGTAATTTATTGCAGGAATTATCGTTCCGTGATAACTATTGCATAAAAACACTTTATATTAACACTTGTAACGCACGTTAACATGAGGTATGTTATCGTGAATTTAATTGTTATTCTCTGTGATACATGACATTTCATTTGCAATAATAGTCACAAAGTGATACTTTACGCAAACGAAACGTTATATGGTGATAAATGGAACACTTGAATTATAATTATCTGGATAAATATATAGACCAATTGCGGTCTAAGGGACGATATACCTTTACATTAGCAGAGGTGAAATCGTATTTTAAGGTGTCAGAGAATGCCATTAAGATTGGATTGCAACGACTCCGGAAAAAGGGGCGCACCCGTTCGGTTTACAAAGGGTTTTATATCATAATCCCGCCGGAATATTCCGCTCATGGTGTGCTTCCAGCCATCCAGTTTATTGATGATTTAATGCATCATTTGGAGAAACCCTATTATGTCGGGCTTTTAAGCGCGGCGGCAATGCATGGCGCAGCTCATCAGCGGCCCCAGGAATCCTATGTAATTACCGTCAGACCGGTTCAGCGCCCATTACTTGCAGCTGGAGTCAAGATCAACTTTATGGTGAAATCGAAAATACCTGCGACTGGTCTGGTCCAGAAAAAGACCCTCACCGGTTATGTCAATGTCTCGTCACCGGAATTGACCGCCATTGATCTGTTACTTTGTGTCAATCGCATTGGTGGAATGAACCGGGTGGCAACTATGCTCCAGGAACTGTGTGAAGTCTTAGACCCGGCAAAGTTCCATGAAGTAATTGACGACAGTATTCCGATTGCCGTAATACAAAGACTCGGTTATCTTATGGAATATGAATTGGAATTTCAGTCTTTGGCAGACAGATTGTATGAAGTTGTAAAAAGCAAAATCAAACGTCATAATCTATTACATACCGCTAAGAAAGGAACTTCCAGCAAATCCAGAAACCGATGGAAGATCAACGTGAATACTCAAATTGAGACGGATTTATGATTCCCCGGCCTTTTATAGATGCATGGCGCAGTATCGCACCGTGGCGATCTCCTGAGATGATCGAGCAGGACCTGATCATCAGCCGAGCAGCAATTGATATCTTCAATGATCCTATTCTCAGTCAGAAAGTAGCTTTTCGCGGCGGCACTGCTTTACACAAGCTTTTTCTACCACCGGCAGCCCGCTATTCTGAAGATATTGACCTGGTTCAGATGAACGCCGAACCTGTTGGTGAGACCATCGATCGGTTTCGGGAAGTGCTCCATTACCTCGGTGAACCGATTCGTAAGCGAAAAAAGCGGAATACTACTCTGATCTATCGCTTTGAATCGGAAACGCCTCCAACAGAACAACTACGTTTAAAAATCGAAATCAATTGCCGTGAGCATTTTACAGTATTTGGCTACCAGTTACTGCCTTATAAAGTTGAATCCCGCTGGTTTACCGGGCAGGGAAATCTGGTTACATATTCGATTGAAGAACTACTGGGCTCGAAAATGAGGGCATTATTTCAGCGAAAAAAGGGACGTGATCTTTTTGATCTCTGGTATAGCCTGAATTATCAGAGCATCAATGTGAAAAACATATTACACGCTTTCGGTGCATTTATTAGCCATAATGAATTAACAATCCAAAAAGAAGAATATATTGACAATGTTCATGATAAGATTTCAGATCCGGACTTCCGGAGTGATACTGCTGGTTTGATACGTCAGGGTATTGATTATGATATAAAACAGTCCTTTGATTATCTGAGTAGGAATCTCTTTTCACTGATGAATTCCAAAATAGGAATACAATAAATATGACCGATGCAGCAGCCTTAGTATCAAAACTCTGGAATTATTGTAATGTGCTCCGTGATGATGGTGTCAGTTATGGTGATTATGTCGAGCAACTAACTTATCTCATGTTCCTGAAGATGGATGACGAACAGACGAAACCACCCTTTAATCGTAAATCCGGGGTATCCTCGGAATACAACTGGGAAAGCCTGCGAAATAAAGACGGCGATGAGCTGGAAATCCACTACCGACACCTATTAGAAAAACTTGGGAAGGAGCCGAGTGTTATCGGTGTTATCTTCCGCAAATCACAAAATAAAATACAAGATCCTGCAAAACTAAGACGATTAATCAGGTTAATTGATGAGGAAACCTGGCTTGGATTAGATGTTGATGTAAAGAGCGAAACCTACGAAGGATTATTACAGAAAAACGCTGAGGATGTTAAGAGTGGCGCCGGTCAGTACTTCACCCCACGTTCATTGATCAATGCAATTGTTAAGGTTATGTATCCTGAGCAGGGAATAACGATTATGGACCCGGCTTGTGGAACCGGTGGCTTTCTGATTTCCGCCCATGACTATATTTCCCATCATCACAAACTGGATAAAGACCAGAAACGATACCTACGTCATGAAGCGCTCTGTGGTATCGAGATTGCCGATTCGGTCGCTCGTCTTTGTGTCATGAATCTGTATTTGCACGGGATCGGTGGAGATGAAAGCCCAATTGCTGTTAAGGATTCAATTGGAATCGGTCGGTACTGAACGCTACGATATGGTTCTTACCAATCCACCATTCGGCAAGAAAAGCAGTATCACTATTGTGAATGGCGACGGCAAAGCGATACGGGAATCAATTACCTACGAACGCCAGGACTTCTGGGCTACTACTTCCAACAAACAGTTAAACTTTGTCCAACACATTAAATCCTTGCTGAAGATCAATGGTCGTGCTGCTGTTGTAGTGCCGGATAATGTGTTGTTCGAAGGTGGCGCCGGTGAAACGGTTCGTCGCAAACTGCTCAGCGATTACGATGTTCATACTTTGCTTCGACTTCCAACTGGTGTCTTTTATGCTCAAGGTGTAAAGGCGAATGTGATCTTCTTCGACCGCAAACCAGCCAGTGAAAAAGCCTGGACTGAGAAACTATGGATTTACGATCTGCGGACGAATAAACACTTTACACTAAAGACAAATCCACTGACCGAATCCGATCTGGATGACTTCGTTAAATGCTACAACCCAAAAAACCGGCATGACCGTACCGAAACCGAGAGATTCAAATCATTCACCTATGCGGAACTGATCCAGCGCGATAAAGTCAGCCTGGATATCTTCTGGCTAAAGGATGAGAGTCTGGAAGATATGGAGAACCTGCCCGATCCCGACGTACTGGCAGCTGAGATAGCAGATAATCTTGAAGCGGCGTTACAGCAGTTTAGGGGGATTGTGGAGGAGTTGGAAACTGAGTAATTTCTCTGCCAACCCGCCACTTTTTACAGGTGCCCCCCTTGTCGTCACCCATCTCTGAAATTCTCCCGTCGACAAAAGTATTAGAACATCTTTCTTACAAGCAGGAGGTCACAAGTTCGAATCTTGTAGCGCCCACACCCCTTAACACATTGATAGTCAGACAGTTACAGTAATATCGCAATCGGCTAATTAGCCCTAAATAGGCTAAAAGTAGGTGGTCAAATGCAGCCATTCTGTGTCATCCTTCTCCGTCGAGAGGGATGAGTTTCCCCGGTAAGTTTCCCAACCTCATGATACTGTTTCTCGTCGATAAATTCAGCATTGATCAATCGCGGAATTAGATAGTTTCCCCATCTGGCGTGATATTACCTTCAGTTTCTGGTCCAAAATCAGATAAGTGAAAAAAACTATTGACAAAGATAGAATGGAACCCCTATATTAATGTAAGCGTTTACATTATTTATTCGACAAATGGAAACTTAGGGAACAATGGCAACAATTATCGATGTAGCAAAACTGGCAGGTGTCTCTACAGCTACGGTTTCCAGGGTGATAAACGATACTGGAAAAGTCAGACCCGTGACTCATAAAAAGGTGATGAAGGCCGTTAATGAACTGAATTTCTCACCAAATGTCAGTGCCCAGATTTTACAAAGCAAACAGAGTAAGACTATCGGTATGGTTTTCCCAGATGCCAGCAGCCTTTACTTTTCAGAAATTATACGCGGTATATGCAATTACGTCAATCAATTCGGTTTTCAAATCATTATTGGCAGCGCTCATGATGAAGAAGAGGAAGTAAAAACGGTCTCACGTTTTTTAAACGGACATACGGTTGGTGGATTAGTAATTATGGCTCCCTCTTCACAGAATGATGATCTATTTACATTGCCTATAAACCATGGCACTCCCGTCGTTTATATTTCCGTTCCTCCCGTGAAAGCCGGAACGACATCTGTTGTTCTGGACAATTTCAAAATGTCAGTTGAGATGACCAATCACCTGATAAGACTGGGTCACCGGAATATTGGTTTTATTAATGGTTCACCACACAATTATGATTCCAAACGCCGGTATGCAGGCTATCTGAAAGCTCTCCAAGAAAATGGTATCGAGGTGAATTCTGACTTCACTGTCGATGGAAATTTTACGGAAGATTCCGGTTATAGAACCTGTTTGAAACTATGTGAATTAACATCTCGACCGACGGCAATATTCGCCGCAAATGATGCCATGGCAATTGGCGCCATAGAGGCTGTCAAAGATTCCGGTCTGCGGGTTCCGGAAGATATTGCCATCGTCGGTTTTGATGATATTTCTACCTCTCAGTATATCACACCAGCCCTGACGACAGTAAGAGTTCCGCTTTTCAATCTGGGACAGGTTGTGGGCAAGACATTACTTCAAAAAATTGAGACCAATTACGAAAATCATATTGCAGTGACCGAACGAATTGTAATACCCCTTAAAATTATTATTCGTGAATCCTGTGGATCCCAAATAAAACAGTAATGTTATTTGATAATATAACGAGGGTAAGTTTTTTTGACATGTAAACGTTTACAATTAATAGGAGGAGAGATGAAACGATTAGTTACGATTACGATGGCTATTACGATGTTAATAGCATTGCTTGGTTTCTCCCGGAATGCATGGGCTGAAAAAGCCCATGTCGATCCATCTTACATCAAGGTGGTCTCTGTGGAAAAGCCTTTGATTATTGATGGGGTTCTGGATGAAACCGACTGGGAACGCCGTTTTGATTATCTGGTATTTAATCCGGATACAGTCACCGGTGATGTTGAATATGCCCCGACTGCCGGTGCATTGGTTACCGGAACTTATCCGGATACAACGACAACTTTTGTAAAATTTATGCGTGATGGATTAGACCTGTATATTGCCCTGGATTCAGACGATGAATATGTCGGCAAATTTGGTAACAGTTGGGAAGGCGATGGCCTTTTTATGAAAATCAAAGATGCCGCAGGAACAGCTGTGGAGTACAAGCTCTACTTTAATCAAGGGGGAATAGACCCGGATATCGCGTTTGAATTGCCTGGACTGTATCCTAACTCTGGTTCAGGAACTGCTTCTAAAAAGACCGGAACCGTTGTAAACGACACAACTCAGGTCGATGCCGGTTACAGTGCTGAAATGGTAATTCATCTGGATCAGTTAGGTTACACCGATTCCTATGCTGATATTGAAGTTATGATCGCTATTTTTGATCCTGATAATTACATCGATACTGATAATCCCACGAAGCCTACTGGCTCCTTTTACAAACAGTGGTGGGGTAGCGAATGGGGTAGCGAATTTCGCATACTTCGGTTAGCCGATCCACCCTTACGGATAGCCTATAAGACCGATACCGATATTACTCTTGACGGCAAACTTGATGAAGCCTTTTGGGACAATGCTAAATATGTAATAGTCGGCAAGAGCAATGCTTTGAGCACTGGCGGCTTTTACATGCAGTGGGGCGATACTCTGAACAGTTATACCGACCAGAGTGATGCGAAAATTAAGTTTATGCATAAGGGCACGGATTTGTACATAGGTGTCGAATCCAATGATGCTTCCGTATGTAAATGGTCGCCGGGTTGGGAAGCCGACGGACTGTTCCTGTGGATGACCAATTACGGTGAAATTCCAGGCGGTGGCGAACGTATGGAAATCAAGGCTATGTACTTCAGCGGTACGGAAGGCGACGGTATTGTATTT
>JAHIOG010000355.1 GCA_018895675.1 bacterium | reverse complement strand
GACTATATTGATGTTATTTATGATGGTAAAAAATCTCGCTTTGAAATAAGTTTTTATTGTGGTAGTGGACGAAACTCACCATCGGCTATATATCACAATGGATATCGAATACGTTATGGAGTAAGAATTTCTGATTATGATTAATTTTAAACTACCCTAATGCGCTCTGATATACATTGCTATCGTTTTTGCATTACCCCTTGATTCATAATGCTTTTACCTATATATTAGTTATTAGAAGAATATTTAAAAGAAGATGCAAGATTTTACAATATATAAAATCCTGAACGGCATCAAGTATTTTGTAAGTAATACCCGGCATGTCGGGCGCACCAAATTATTCAAATTGCTGTTCTTCTGGGATTTTCTGCATTTTAAAGAATACGGTCTGTCGATCACCGGTTATCAATATTACACCTTTCCTTTCGGTCCCGTCCCTGTGGAACTTTATGATCAGATCATTAATAATAACTTACCCCCGGCATTGCAAAGTGAATTGAAAATCATCCAGGATGATGAGGATGAATATAAATATAAAACCTTCCGTGTGGCTCTGAAAAACAAACAAATAGATTACGACTGGTTGACCCCCAATGAAATCAAAATACTGGAGCGTGTAGTATTGCTTTTCAGAGATTTAACCGCCAGAGATATGACAGAAATTACTCACCTGCCCAACTCTCCCTATGATAAAACGCTCAAAGATTTCGGAATGAACAAACCTATTGATTATCGCCTGGCAATTGACAAAGACAGTCCTCTCGATCAAGAAACCGTAGAAGAATATATCGCCCTGCAAAAAGAAATTTACCATCATGGCAGATTTCAATAAAGGACAGATATTTCTTGATATAGCAGCAGTAAATTACTATTCATCAAAACCAAAATATTTTATCGCTATGTCCAATGCTGATTACGATGATGATATCATTGTCTGCTTTGTGATGAATACCGAACATAGAACCGATAAATACAGGCTTGGTTGTAATAAAGACTATCGACGGTTTATAATAGAACCTGGAACTTTTCCATTTGTTACAGAACATACTTCGATTATGTTGTTAAGAGAGTCTTTCTATAAATACTCCGAAATGTATGGAGATACAATAAAATTACTGGATGTTGCTGAGGATCTGATGGTAAGACAAATAAGGAATTGTATCGATTGGAATAATCTCTCCGCCAAAGCAACGAGATTGATCAAAGATAGTTTTTAATAGCCGCTATGTCGATAAAACATCGACTTAACGGATTAATTAATAGGACCTGATAAAAAATATAATCATAATTATTAGACCAATAATCATTCCGGCAATATACAGCCATATTGATTGTGGGGTCACAATATTTAAAACATGGTAATCCGAAGTTTCCAGATCTCTGGAAGAGAGATGTCGCCAGCTGCAACAACAAGTCCTATATCTGGAATGTTCTCAAGTTCCAACAGACTTTGAAACTGATCAATGAGCTGCGAGGGAGCCCCAGCTCGGGCGAGCTTCTTCTTTAAAAGAATTTCCGCACCTGCTGATGTTCCAAGATCTGCTTGACCATAGAGGTGCGCCATCATGATCTCGAGATTGATCTCGGCAACGCGGAGAACAAGATCTACCCCATCGCGGACTTGCTCTAAATTCAAGACCCGGAACTGGTTTGGCGCAACGCCCGAGAGTCGGGCAAGCTGGGCTGATTGAGTGCCCTTAGGCTCGTGAGCAGATACGAACTGAGACAACGCTGGGTCCTCCATGATGTCCGTGTAACTCTCATGTACGATCTGCTTCATAAAAAGTTCGTTATTCCAATCAAGCGCCTTTGTGCGTTTGATGACCAGAGTAACAAGCTTTTCACGCTCAGAGCGCGTCAAGAAAGGACACTGATGCTTAAGCTGGAGGTCTGGGGCATCCTCCAAGGGACCGAAAACCGCTGCCGAATACCAGGTGAACGGCTTCTTGGATGTATCGCTAATTTCGAAGCCCGATATGCCGTTGCCGTTACCAGCGTATCCGAGCAACGATTTCGGCCGAACAAACCCGAGCGAACCGGTCTCCAGAGCATCTCGAAACGCAGAAAGTCCCATCCAAGAAATCAGAATCGGCACAACGCCGAAGTCTTTAGTGAGAATAACCAGATTATCGTATAGTAGAAGTTGGCTCGCAAGATGCGCTCGGTGACCAGGACTCGTGTGGAAAAAGGAGTTCGCCTTCAAGGATGCGTCTAAATCCAGGCGAATCCAGAGGCGGCTATCGACGATCGAATCTGACTTCATAACAAATTACGGCAGGCTCCTAAGTTATTCTATAGTTTTCCATATACTTTACCAGTTTATATTTTTTTTCATTGATTCGCAAGGATATTTCCACTAATTCTATCCTATGCTAACTGTATAACATTACAAGCAGGACAATATAAAGAAACCGGAAAACTTTATATGCTTGATGTACCTGGTCAAATTTCAAAATCGTAAGCAAATACTAAAACAAAAGGAGCATCACAACTCTATCGGGCTTCTTGAACCTTGGATTGATTACGACAGAAACGTCGTATCAATTCTTATTTTTTAGACCAAATATTACAGTAGAGGAATTATTGTTTCCAGACATCTATGAACTTCAAGAAGAATTATCAGATGGTACATTTGTAGTAATGGTAAACCATGAATGTGTAGGAACATTGATGAAATATTTGAGTGAAGCCACAACACATCTCAATGCTATAGAAGAACTTGGAAGGTGCATATTACTATTAGAACAAATCTGTGATCAACGTCCATCATTGTCCCAAACAACATCTGCTACAGAAGGAAAATAATATGGTGGATTTTCGGGGTCTTCAAGAATATCTTGCATTAGTTTATATCCATCAACGGTAAAGCGTACAGACCTTGTGCCGGAGTGTCGTATGATATTATTTTCACATAAAGTATCAATAAGAATTTTGGTATAAATATGATCAAACTCACATTTCTTACCAGTTTCTAAATAATTTTCTATTGGGAGATTATACCGATGTCCTTTTACTTCGTTAAATATTTCAAGAGCCAATTTAAAAGCATCTTTTCTTCTTTGAATCTCTTTGTCCATTTTAACCTCCGATTTTTAAAGTTATGAGAATCATTAAATAAAGGTAAATGCATGAAGCACGCGAGTCGTAGCGCAATTGCTTTGTATCCCGATAATTGATTAGAAAATCCTCAAAACCCATGTTTGTCAAACAGCTCATCGCGTTAATTCAACCAATTGTTAGCCAATTTATTTAGGTGGATTTCGAAGTGTTGCATCCATAAACTT
>JAHIOG010000354.1 GCA_018895675.1 bacterium | reverse complement strand
CATTGCTTTCACCAATTTTATACCAAATAAAATCATCAGATATGTATTCTGTAACAAGTCCTTGTGAAACCCATATTTCTGTAACAAAACCCTTAAAATTAGCGGTATGCATCACATGAATAATTGGTTCATCATAAGAGCTTTTACCCAAGTTGATTTTAGTGGATTGATTAGCCGGAAATGGCGGTACACCTGTAAATATAAGAGTACCAGTACCATTTGTCTCATCATTTTGGCAAGCATTAACCAACATTAAAATAACGAACGATAATAAGAAAAAGTCTCTTTTAGTTTTCATAATTCTACCTCCTAAATTTTGATTCTTTCGGTGGTTGCCTCACTTATTGTTTTTGCTTAGTTGAGTGAGCATGCGTAATATAACGATGTCTATGTTACTCCACATATATTTATCATTTTCAAAATTGTAAACAAATAATCACATGAACCAACACCAACTGGATCAAAGGCAAGTTCATTAACTTTTCCGAAATATTCTCATTCCACACTCCACACACTGCCATGCAGGATCATGGTCCGTTACACAACAGCCACCTAATATAAGTTTTCCTTGGTCTATTTGTTCTTGCATTTTAGGTGATCAGGCAGGCATGCCCCAGAGTATTCTGGCGACTTTATTTGAGCCGCAATTAGGACAGGTTTTGGGTTTGTTTTTTGAGTAATACATAATATGTTTACACTGCACATTTACGCTCAAAACAGGTTTCTCTATACAGACACAAGTTTCTCCATGCAGAAACTTTTTCAGAAAGTTTCTTATTAGAGAAACCTAAAAATTTCTCCATAGACAAACTTAAGGGCTCATAAGGCGTTCCTTTTTTCATGCTATTGAATATTAATCATCATTAATTCTATTGTCAAGACATAATAAAACAGCCTCACGATAGGGCAATTCACGATCTTTGACCGGTTCGAGTCGATGCCCGTCGCCGGGCGGTGGATATTTTGCCGTCTTTGCCTCTATTATTTTATTGTCATTCATTCGACCCTATTCACTGCCGCCCGGTCTGAGTACCTTGCGGAACAAGAAAACATCCTAAATCTGTCTGAATTCCGTTCGCATCAGGAACTTGGTAATGCGCCGGACAACATTACCCCTGTCAGGTTTAATAGCAAAATCAACTATAGGACAGCAATATTTAATAAACCTGACAGGGGTACTATTCCAAATGATTGATTTATATTCCGGGGGCATTGGCGCTATTCATATATGCCTTTCTATGCGTTTTCATTTTTGAAAAAATTCTCAAAAAGCCTTGTTTTTCTGAAGAGCCACTGCCGGGCGGTCAATAATCCTTCACACCACCCCGTTATTTAAAATAAAAATACAACCGTATTTAATTCAATGCAACAAATTTATTACTTCTCTTAATTATTCGGGTTTCTTTTTAGTTATCTGCAGATTTTTTCAAAGTATTTGCAGTGGTACCCGGTAAAACATTACTTTTACTTGTCAGGTTTTTTTCCATATAGTAATGAACTATTTGATGGTTCCGGTTTGAAATAGTTGTTGTTCATTACGGAAATCTTTAGATTCGACGTGAATAGAAATAACATGAGGATACTATGCCGAGTAAAAATGCCACAAAAATGAAAATTGCTCTAATTGCACACGATCATAAAAAGGATGATCTGGTTGAGTGGATCTTATATAATAGCGGAACGCTCCGGAAGCATGAATTATATGCCACCGGCACAACCGGGAAACTGGTCGAAAAGGAATTGAATATTCATGTGAATAAAATGCAGAGTGGTCCGCTGGGCGGAGATTTGCAGATCGGTTCAATGATCTCGGAGGGAAAAATCGATCTGTTGATCTTCTTCTGGGACCCACTGGAAGCCCAGCCCCACGATCCCGATATCAAGGCGCTGCTGAGAATTGCCGTTGTCTGGAATATCCCGGTCGCCTGTAACCGCGCCTCGGCGGATTATATTATATCATCGCCCCTAATGACAGAAGACTATGACCGGGCGCTGCCGGATTATGAAGATTATCGGGAGCGGCTGGTTAAGTGAAAATAGATAGGATAACGTTTTTTTTAACGCGACATTAGTAATCTTTTATATACGGAAAATCTGCTAAATAAACTTTCTGATCTATTCCATAAACTCCGGCGCTGTTACCGCCCAGATTTCGTTTTTTCGATCGCTGCCAGCTAGTTCCGCTTCAAAGGCGATCAGGGTTCCGTCACTCGACCAGGTCGGATACCATTTAGAATCTAAACCGTCCAGGATGCCGGTGTAGATTTTCCCGGGTGTCCGTATCCGATAGTATACTGATCGAAAATTTGAATTCGGTATATTTCGTGCCAAAATCCGGATAGCAAGTAATACCGGCTTCAAATTCACTCTCGTCATTGACTCCATTGTTATCGTCGCAAGTTTGAGAGAGAATTAGTAAGACAAAAACCAATAAAAAGACAAAGAACTTTTTCATTTTATCCTCCGCTCTGTTACTAAATGGAGATATGAACTGAATATGTAAATGTAAAGTGATTTTTAATAAATAACATAGGCATTACGCCGCAGAGTGACGTAACGATGTTTTTGAGTTCCTGCTGGTTACTGCGATGCTCCGAGTCGTAGCCAATCTATTTACACCGGATTATGGTTAATGTGTCCGTTTCTCTCTAACGAAAAACAAGAGAATACTTGCCGTCAGTGTCAACCCAATGCTCAGATAAAACGGCGCAAATATATCGCTTATAGTTCCTAAATCTAATTAGCGAGATAAAGAGACGGGCGAAGAGTTGATCAGCGGTTAAAAGGTATCCACCCACTGAAATATCTTAAAAATTGCAGTTTATCAGGTATATACACAAATAGAGTTCGCTATAAATCTACTTCGGCAAAATAATTATCTTGACAAAATAAAATATGCACATTATTTTATTCCCGTAAAAATTATTTGTGTTGCGCTATACATACGATAATTGGAAGGTTTAAGCAACCTTCCGTTAATTAAGGAGGCTGAAGATGATTGTTTTTAAAGTTTAAGCCCGAAGCGAATGATTGGGCATTTACTCCGGGCCGGATCGCAGGTAATCCCAAAAGAGATTACACAAGTCACAAATGATTTTAATGAAAAATTCTTTGAAATCAAAATTTTAGGAGTTAAAAATGAAGAAGTCTTATTTAATTTCATTATTGTTAGTTTTAGCATTTTTTATTGTGCATTGCAGCAAAGATGATATGACCTCACCGCAAGATGATTTGCAAGTAGACGAAATAGTTTTTGACCAGTCTGATAATGAAGACTATCAGAGCTCTCTAGCCAAAGGAAACATGGATTTTGCCAATGAAATTCGTTTAAAATATTTCGCCGAAGCATTGGCAAAAACGCTTTCAAATCCAGGAGCTTGCAGATTATTAAAGCAGGAAATCGGTAAAAAATTCGATGGTGACTATGATGTTTTATGGGAAACAGTTAAAGACGAGAACATTTCTGACAAAGGTAAATTCAGAAAATTAATCAGCGACAGATTAGGTGAAGGTCGGGGATCATTTTTATCTATAGATGAAATAGAAAATGTCCCTTTTCTTCAAATTTCGCTTCCGGTGAATTTTGAAAAATGGGATGGTGAGAAGCCGATACTGGTTGCATATACACCACTAACGATTGATGACATGGAATGGAAAGAGATTTATGCCTACGATGCCGATATGAAAGAATATATTCTGGATGCCAAAACGCCACCTGATTTTCCGGTGATGGTTGTGGGAATAAATGAAAGGATAGAGTATAATAGAATGACTTTGGACCAAACTAAAGAAAAAATATTTAGTAAGACAACAACAGTACGGCAGTCAGAGGAAATATTAGATTCGATAAGAATTTCTATAGATGGTGAAGGTTGGCTTAGTGGAGATCCTGAAATTTATATAGTATCAGCAGGAACCAAATCTCTTTATGATAGAAAAGAAAGGGCAAACTTAACAAGTGTAAATAAAATAAATAAATGGTACACTATAGATGCAGCCCTTTTCAATTGGGAGACAGAATATTGGGGAGATCACACGGGATATGGAGTTTTAGAATATGATCCAAGTGGATATAACTATTCTGTATCTATCTTGACAGAAAATGTACAAGTAAAAGTAAAAAACGAATCTAACGACGATTTTATAGGAAATATTTATAGTATTCCATATACTCATACTAATGGTGCGATCTGGTTATTTGACGATGTAAAAATGGGACTTAGTTATTAATTAATGACTTGGATGGAGGCGGTATTTCTATGCCGCCTCCACTTTAAACTTTTATTATTAAATTGGTGATGAATATGTTATCGAAAAAATTTATTCCGATTTTATTTATCGTACTTTGGAATTTTTTATATTCAATTTCCGGTTTTGCGGCCAGTATTTCCGGTGTCGTTGTTGAATCGAAGACCCAGGAACCATTAGCCTATGTAAATATCTTTCTGGCAAATACCGACCAAGGCTCCAGTTCGGACCTGAATGGGTACTATTCGATCACGGGAATAGTCCCCGGCAGTTACCAGCTTATCGCCAGTCATATCGGGTATGAGACATTCAAAATGTGGATTGATTTAAAGCCGGGCGCGAAGCCGTTTATTGAAATAAGCTTAAAGCCGTCTCCGGTGGCGGGCGATACGGTTTCAGTTACGGCAAGGCGGAAATTTCCGCAAGGGATTGAAGGGGACCAAATCCTGATTGGAAAGTCCGAGATGAATATTGCTCCCAAACTCGGGGAGCCTGATCTGTTCCGCGTGATCGAAACGTTTCCCGGAGTTACTACTGTAAATGATTTTAATATGGGCCTTTATATCAGGGGTGGCAATTCCGATCAGAATTTAATCTTGTTGGATGGGATGCCGATCTACAACCCATTTCACCTGATGGGCATTTTTTCGACGTTTGATGAAGAAGCGATTCAAAGGACAAATGTATCAAAGAGCAGAATCGATCCGATCTATGGCAACAGGTTAAGTTCTGTCATCGATATCAACGTGAGGGATGGTATTGCTACGGAGCATGAAGGTTATGTAAATCTTAGTTTTCTGAGTTCCAAACTCAGAGCGGAGGGTCCGCATCCTCTGGGGACGTATCTGGTCACTATTCGGAGGACATACGCCGATTTATTTGTAAATACGCTTAACGATATAGGGATATTGCCTCCGGAATTACGGCTGCCTTATTATTTCGTTGACGGAATGGGAAAACTTGTCATCAAACCGGGAAACCGACAGCGCTTGGAAATCACCACATATATGGGTAGGGATGTTTATGATTTAGCCGATATCGATGATGATCCCGGGTCAGGTAAGTATACCTGGCAAAATTCGGCATCAGGTCTGAATTATTCGGCGATTTTATCACCGTATGTCGCCTTTTATTTAAGGACGAGTACCAGCCAGTTCAAATCTCAATGGCTTCCTCCGGATACTACTAATGCGGAAAGTATTGATAACATCTTCACAGGAAAGATTATCAACGCATATTTGAAGGTTGAAAACCGACTGCTCGGAAAAATTAAGGCAGGCGGAGAATTTAATTATAACAAATATCACCTGAGAACTAAGGGCTTCAGTTATCAGCAGATTTATTTCGAAGATAACAGCCAATACGAAAACTCAGTTTTTGTTGATCTATTTAAACAATTCGGCGCTCTTTTATGTTTTAACGGCGGTTTCCGGATGACCCGCTTTTCACTTCAGGATACCATGACCTTTTCCCCGCAGTTATCATGCGGCGCCAGGATTTCACCAACGCAGGAAATCAATCTGCATTGGGGCAAATATCACCAGGATTTGATGACTATTGGTACAGAAGAAATCATCCTTTCAATGTTCGACGCCTGGGTAACGGTACCGGAAAACCTACCGGTGATGTCAGCGGAGCAGTATGCCTTGAGTTACAAGTGGGACATCCATCGAAATCTCGCACTGGATATAGCTTTGTACCATAAACGCTTTAGTCATCTGGTGGAATACAATACAACCAAGTTTTCAGCAATTGATCCGGATTTTGTCGCTGGCACCGGAACGGCAAATGGTCTGGAAATTCTGTTTAAGGGGAATCTCAAGAAAATACAAGGCTGGTTATCCTACTCATACTCTCAGGTAAGAAAAACGGTTAATGGCATTTCCTATCCGCCAAAGTATGATCGTCCGCATGATCTGGATCTGGTACTCAATTACAGACTTTCCGAAAAATGGTCTATTGGGAGTCGTTTTGTCTATCATTCCGGAACACCTTTTACCAAGATTATCGGATACATGCGACAGCCAATCTATGAGGAATTTCGGTCAAGCAGTTTTGCAAGGGAAGTTGAGGTTTATGGAAAGCGCAATGCCTGGCGATATCCTGCTTATCATCGGCTGGATATAAATTTTATCAAGAAATTCGACTTGAAATCCCGCCCGATGGAATTCTATATTGATATAGCTAATGTTTACGCCCGTCTAAATGTACTGGCTTATTCAGAACATGGAGACACCTGGATACAGATGCCACCGCTAGCAACGATCGGGATAAGAGGAAAAATATGGTAAGAAAAGAATTATTTTTATTTCCGATATTGTTTTTATTGTGGAGATGTCCTGCCGGACCACCGACGGGCCCCGATACTGTTATTAGTCAGGAATTATCAGCGAATTGTCTTATCAGCCCTTTTGAAGATACTTTAAAAATCTTTGTCTCGAATTGGAGTGAAATAAGTGAGTACGAGTACGAGGATGAAATTACTTCTGAAACGAGACCAAATCCATTTTGGGATTATTGGAGCGTTTCTGGTGCAGAAGTAAGAATTGCAGTTGATGGAAAATATCTGCCTGTAGAAGAAGACACCGTTACAGATTATTCTGAGTTTTACGATATCTATCACTACTACTATTACAAATTTCCGAACGTGAATGTGTATCCGGGACAGCGCTGGGAATTATATGTTAGTCACCCGGATTACGGTAGTCTCTATGTGGAAACAATTGTACCCGATTCTGTTGAGTTTTTCGATCAGTCAGCCGATACAATTAGAGACGATTCCGGGACATTAAACTTCGCCTGGACTCAGGCTGAGGGAGCGGAAGGTTACTTACCGCGGTTAATGTTCATTGCCGAAAAGAATGATGGTAATGTTTGGCAACAGCAGATTCATTTGGATTTTACTTATGAAGGAGATGGGGTCTACTCTTTTTCATCTGGCTATCCTCAGAAAGAACGATCTATTCAGTATCCAATTAAAACACTTATAGAACAGGTAAAATATTTCTATAGTGACGATTGGAACGAATTAGGAGACTTTAGTCAGTTTGATTCAATCTACATTCAGCTTTATGTCTTTTCGATGAATGAAGCGTTGTACCATATTCAGCGCTGGGGAATTCAGCCCGACAAACTGAGCGGCTTCAATGCTCCTATTAGAGTATTTACTAATGTTGACAATGGCAGTGGAATTTTGGGAGCGTTCTGGCATACGAAAAGTCCTGAGATTCCAATAAAAAAAGAACTCCTTGTAGGAATTATGCAAAACAGGTGATCCGATGACAATGAAAAGAACGCTCTACCAAATTCTTCTTATACCCTTTTTGCTTCTTCAACATCATACCATACTGCTGGCTGCGAAGCCGGTTGGCGACATCCAGGGCTGGGTCGCCGATGCTCAAACAGCCGAACCGCTCGAGACAGCCCAGGTTATGGTGTTTGGGGAAGACTTTGGAACGGTTACGGATAAGAACGGTTTTTTCAAAATGATTTTGAAGACCGGACATCATCACCTGACATTCCAGATGGCCGGTTATCAGACCGATACGGTGGCGGTTGATATTTCGCCGGACAGAACAGAAAAAATGTACGTCTATTTGCAGAAAAAACCTTATCAATACGATCCCATAACGGTTTTGGAATTTCGCAAAGAATCAGCAGCCTCTCCAATGGAATTAAACCTGGATATTAGTACACTTTCTTCCCGTCCGGTTCTCGGCGAAGTCGATGTTTTCAGGCTGGTTCAGAACCTACCCGGCGTTGCCTATACCAGTGATTATTCCGGTCTGCTGTATATACGCGGGAGCAATTTTGATCAGACTCAAATCGCTTTCGATGATGCGCCCATCCTGAATCCCTATCATTTAGGAGGCACTTACAGCGGATTTAATGCAGAAGGTGTTCGTTCCGTGCAATTTTCGCCGGGAATTTACAATGCTGAATATGGCGGCTATCTGGGCGGAAGGATCAATATAGTTCCAAAAGACGGAACGGAATCACAACGTTACAATGCTAAATTATCATTTGGTTTGCTTACTTCAAAAATTTCATACGGCAACAGTATTGGACGAAGTTCTTTTTTCTTTACAGCGCGACGTAGTTATTTTGATCTGATAGAAACTTTATTTTCCGGCGAAATCGGTTCCTATTATTTTTATGATATGCAGGGCGGATATAAGCTTCTATTGAATAAAGATAATTATATCAGTCTGCATTGTTTTTATTCAAGAGATCTTTTTACCGATATTCTGGAAAATGATGAAATAGGAGTAAAAGGTCTTACTCAGCCATCGTGGGGAAACCGGGTTGTCAGCCTCAAATGGCAGTCGAATCTTGGCGCCGGTTCTAAATTGTTGTCACATTTCTATATCAGTTCAGGGGATGCTTATTCTAATACATTACATATCGATATTGATAACAGGCTGGAAAATATCAGTTGGCGGGAGAGTTTAAACCGGAAAACGGGAAAACATGATCTTGGCGCCGGATTCGAAATCAGCCGGCTTACTTTTCAGGGAGATTGGCGCCTCCAGGATGCCGTAGAACTGGCAAATAATACTACAGGACCGCCTGAATATATCTTCTTTGACTATGCGCCGGAGAAATACAGTTATTGTGATTCTACATGGCAGATGGTATTCTATTTACAGGATGCCTATGAGATAAATCCATTAACCCGAATTTATGCAGGAATAAGAACAGGATGGTACGGATTAGGCAAACATTATTTCTTTGTTCCTCGTTTCCAGCTGACGCGAAATATCTCCCCTAATATTATGTTTATTCTGACGCTTGCACGACATGAGCAATATTTCTATACTCTTAAGACTGTCCGGAATTCAGACTATTTTGCGCCTTTTTCGGCATATTTTCCAATCGATTCCGGTGAGAAGCCTTTACGTTCCAATTATTTATCGGCGGGATTGAAAGGATTGGTGCCAGGTCTTTTTAATCTTCGGCTGGAGGGATATTTGAAGCAAATGGAAAATATCCCTGCGATCAGTAAATACCGTTCTCATGAAAAGATTCGGCAAAAGCAGCTTGCTTACGGTCTGGATATCTATGTAGAACGGCAGATGCAGAAGGGGATAAGTTACAGCGCTGTGTATTCGCTTGGTTTTGCCCGGATTCGGGAAGGTAAAAATTCCTATACGGCATCATTTGAACGGCTCCATCATATCAAACTGGAATGCTCATACCTGTCAAAAACCGGGTGGCAGATTGGTTTGCGGGGATTCTATCTGAGCGGACTGCCCTACACACCGCTTATTGGAAAGTTTATAGGCGCCGGCACAAAAGATGATGAAGAAATTATCTGGGCTATTGACTATTCTCATGAATATAGGGGAGGATTTGGACTTTTAAAAGGAGAGGAGAACTCTATGCGCTTTCCGCCCTATCATCGGCTGGATCTGAATGTTTCCAAGGTCTGGTATTTTGAACACTCCCGTCTGTGGCTCAAGCTGCAGGTTCT
Organism: bacterium; assembly: GCA_018895675.1. Classification (GTDB taxonomy): domain Bacteria; phylum Fidelibacterota; class UBA2242; order UBA2242; family UBA2242; genus UBA9312. The sequence goes on along the minus strand of JAHIOG010000354.1, from coordinate 9,271 downwards.
GAATGTCTATAATCAGAAAAATCCGGTTGAATATAGATGGGAACTTAATTATCAAAAACCAACAAGGGATGATTTTTTAAATTTATCGACTGTTCCATCTATTGAAATTACCTATGAATTCTAACGTAGGAGATCATATAAATGAAATATAGATATGCATTGCTCATTATTTTTATTCTGAGTCTTTATAATTGCGATAATCCGAGCGCTCCAAAATTTCAGACGGAGATCAGCGTTTTTGCTATTCTTCATCCCGAATGGGAACATCAGGAAATCTTTGTTTATCGTACCTACGAAAATATCGCGGATTCTGTTAGCGAAGAAGACCTTTTCGAAAAAGATGCGAGAGTAACGGTGTCTGGATATAATCAGCAAATCGAATTCACCTATATTTATGATGCCGATCTGAGGCATTCAAAATATATCGATTCCACCCAACGCCTTATTGTTGTACCCGGTAAGCAATATGAGTTGAGAATTGAGAGTGAATTCGGAACACTAAAAGGAAAAACAACCGTTCCCTTTCCGATCAGAATCCTGGCGCCGGAGCAGGGAGACTCAATTGAGGATAAATCCGATGTGGAGATTCGATGGAATGCCGTTGAAAATGCCGAAGGATATATTATCAACCTAATTTCTCCGCCCGTAAGAACTCAATTTGATGAAAACCATTTTTCTATCGGTAGAGATATTCACTGGTTTAATTCGACCGACACCTTGTTTGTAATACCCGGAAAATATATTCTATACTACGACTCTCACCCCTATCCCCATAGTGAATATATTGAAGAGAACCGGCGTTATACATTGAAAGTTATGGCGCTGGACAAAAATTTTAAACATCATCTGTTTGACGGTTATGATATATCCGGCGTTACGAATGGATACGGTCTGTTCGGTTCAGCGGTCGTAGATTCGTTGGATTTCTTTGTTGTAAGGTGACTTTAACTACTGTGCCGTCGGCTTCATACTACCAATCCATATACCGGCAATTAGAGTTTATTATTAGTTGCGCCTTCTTTGATAAAAAGCAGGAGAATACTTGCTGTCAGTGTCAACCCAATGCTCAGATAAAAGGGCGCGAACATATTGATTTTATCCCAGAGTAGTCCCGCGATGAAGGATGCGGGAAAAGCGCTCAAGCCGATAACCATTTGGTAAGCTCCGAGACAACTGGCGCGATATTTCAGCGGCGCTAATTCGGAGACAAAAGCTTTTTGGACCGGCTCGATGGCGCCTTTGTGCATTCCGAATAGAACGAAAATAAGTATGACGGCAATCATATTGTGGGTGAGTATAATGATTAAACTTACCGATGCCCACAGGATGAAAGAGATCAACAGAACTGCTCTACGGCCGATCCTATCAGCCAATTTGCCGAATGGAATCGCTGACAGCGATGCCGTTCCGGTATAGACCAGATAAAGAACCGGGACAAAAACCACCTGAAATCCAAAATCTTTGGCATAAATCAAAAGAAACGAATAACTGAAAGACCCGAGGGCAAAAATAGCGCTGAGGACTAAGAAAAGTATGAAATTCGGACTTAAATCACGGAACGATATTCCTTTATGTATTGTACTGTCGGATGGCTTATCCTCCTTAATATTTCTGATGATTAAAACCGATCCGATTAGCGAAGGTATTGACGCCAATAGAAAGAGTAACCGGTAGCCGAGGATTTTAAAGAAAAAGATACAGATCAGAATACCGAATACGGCGCCGAGATGATCGGCAGCCCGAAGTATACCAAATATCTTACCCCGGTTCTCGTTAGTTGAGATATCGGCAAGGATAGCGTCCCGGGGAGCGCTGCGGATTTTTCCGGCTCTGTCCAGTATCCGAAAGGGAATCAGATGAGGCCAGACGGTTGACAGCGCATATCCGACTCGCGAAAGGGCGCCCATGATATAGCCTGACCAGATGAATACTTTTCGTTTCTGTGTTTTATCGGAAAGATAGCCCGACACTGCTTTGGCGATCGATACGACGGCTTCACCCAGCCCATCAATAAATCCGAGCACAGCCATATTTGCGCCGAGTACGGACGTGACAAAAAGAGGCCAGATGGGATAAATGATATCAGAACCCATATCGTTAAGAAATGACGCCAGAGCAAAAGTTTTAATCGTTTTCTTACGGGAAATTTTTCTTTTTACGGATTCATTCTCTGTCATTAGTAAAGCCTCATTAATTTTCGTCGCAGAAATTAAAAAATACCTAGCAATTATCCAATTATTTATAACATTAGCGATGAAAGGAACAGTTAGGATATTTGGAACTGATTGTTCGATATGTTAGAAATCTTCAATCTTTTTCTTAAAATTTTAGTGTAAAATTTTTTTTATCTTTTGAGGATGTTTAAAATGCAATTAGTGATTAAAAGGACTCTATTTTTCCAGTAAAGTGCTCGATCTTATTCTGGATGGTATCGACTATACGCGTTCATTTTTATAGTGTAAGTGAAAGGCAGGATGACATTATCGCTGCTATTACAAATGCTGAGGGGTGGCACAGAGATCAGCGGAAAGGTCTTTTATACTCGTAAAGAACGTAATATATTATATACAGTCATTGCACGGAAGGAAGTGGCTTTACTGCGCCAGTTAGTGCAACAGATTGATCCGGACGCCTTTATGGGGTTGGAAGAGATTCAGGGAAACATGGATTCATACGTTCAGATGTTGAAAAACAGTGAAAAAGCAGATGGGCAGAATCGGATCTATGTTGCCGGGGCAAAGGAATACGAAGCGGAAGAAAAAAACAAAACCACTGTCACCCTGCAGGATAAAGTGTTTAACACTCTAAATGACATCGTAAAAGAATTTGGTATGAAGCTCGGTAAATTATGAATAAGATTAACAGTATTTTTTAATAACAATAAAATCAGAGGCGCCAATTGGATACTAATTATAATAATTCAAAAATTGGCAATCTTGCCGCGAATACAATTCGGTTTCTGGCAGCGGATACAGTAGAAAAAGCTAAATCCGGTCATCCCGGAATGCCCATGGGAATGGCAGACTGTGCGTATGTACTATGGAGCCAATATTTACAATTCAATCCTGAAGATCCGAATTGGCCCGGAAGAGACCGATTTATTCTTTCAGCCGGTCACGGTTCGACATTGCTCTATGCAATGCTGCATCTTTGTGGGTATGATATCAGTCTCGAAGATCTAAAGAATTTTCGCCAATGGGGTTCAAAAACTCCCGGTCATCCGGAATATGGATGCACTCCGGGCGTTGAAATGACAACCGGACCGTTAGGGCAAGGTTTTGCTACCGGTGTGGGAATGGCGATTGCTGCGAAGATGACGGCTGCCCGGTTAAACAGAGAGACGTTACTATTTGGAAAGCACCGGATTTTCGGAATTGTCAGTGACGGTGATCTGATGGAGGGTGTGGCATCCGAAGCGGCTTCTCTCGCAGGTCATTTGAAATTAGGCAACATTGTCTATTTTTACGATGGTAATAAAATTTCCATCGAAGGTAGCACAGACTTGACTTTTTCCGAGTCCGTTGCCAAACGGTTCGAAGCCTATGGCTGGCAGGTTCTCCAAATTGATGGACATAATCATCAGGAGATTGCAGAAGCCCTTGAGAAAGGAATTTCAGATACAGATCGACCAACATTGATCAAGGCGCGAACCCATATCGGCTTCGGAGCGCCAAACAAGCAGGATACTGCGGGTGTTCATGGTGCGCCATTAGGTGAAGAAGAGCTGAAGGCAGCCAAAGAAAATCTGGGTTGGTCTGCCGATAAATCCTTTTATATCCCCGAAGAAGTTTCGGAATTATTTACCAAACGGGTACGCGAGCTCAGCCACGAATATAATCAATGGGTGGACGAGTATAGCGTTTGGAAGATTGACAATCAGGATTTGATCCGGCAAACCGATTCAGATTGGGTTGAAGAACAGGTAGAGAAATTAAGCGGCGACTTGATGAAAAATATTTCGGGTGATAGTGCGGCAACCAGAAAATTATCGGGCGCAGTGATGCAGAAAATTGCTGATTATCTACCGGGATTCTGTGGCGGATCCGCAGACTTATCTCCCTCTACAAACACATTTTTGAAATCTTATAATTCGATCCGGGCAGATCATTTTGAAGGACGAAATTTTCACTTCGGGATACGGGAACATGCCATGGGGGCGATTCTGAATGGAATGGCGCTATATGGCGGTATAATTCCATTTGGGGCGACATTTTTACAATTTGCAGATTACATGCGACCTCCTATCCGCCTGGCAGCGATGATGGGACTCCAGGTCATCTATGTTTTTACCCACGACAGTATTTTTTTAGGGGAAGACGGACCAACTCATCAACCGGTCGAACACCTTGCGGCTCTCAGAACGATTCCCAATTTGACTGTAATTCGACCGGCGGATGCAACCGAGGTTGCCGGGGCATGGATATTGGCTCTGAAAAATAAGCTGGGACCGACGGCATTGATTCTAACTCGCCAGAAAGTCCCGGCATTGAACCGACCGGCGGATTTTTCGCTATCCGATGTATATAAGGGGGCGTATATAATAGCCGGGGAAAATTCTAAAAATATTGATCTGATATTAGTTTCCAGTGGTTCCGAATTACAACTGGCTTTGGAAGTCAGTGACCGATTAACGGCTGAAGGTTATTCCGTTCGGGTCGTATCGATGCCATCGATAGAGATTTTCAGAAAACAATCAAAAGAGTATCAGGAACTTATATTATCACAGATAAATACGAAAGTTGTCGTTATCGAAGCCTGTTGTTTGATGGGATGGGGCGATATCATCCGGGCGCCGATGTTGAAAATTGGGATTGAAGAATTCGGGAAATCAGCGCCATATGAAAAACTGGCGGAGGAATTTGGTTTTACGCCTGAAGCTATCACTGCAAAAGTTAAAAACTGGCTGGACCAGTTTAATTCATTTTAGAGCGCTACAAAAAAATAAAAGAACCTTCACTTACATCAAGTGAAGGTTCTTTATAATTTCTTTTATTAAGAAAGAAGAGAAAGATCTTACTTAGGACCAAACCTGTGTACACGTTTGGCGGCTTTTGCCCTGCGCATGCGTTTTTCAGCGCTTGGTTTAATAAAATAGGCATTTTTCTTAATGTCTTTTAGAATGCCGGCTTTTTCAAACTTCTTTTTAAAACGCCTGATTGCCTTTTCAAGATTTTCGTTATGATGAACGGTTACTTGTACCATTGCGTTAAAATTCACCTCCTTCCCTGACTCAACCCAGATAGGATCGTAATTTTATACTTCGTGATTTATGGCTTAATCGACGAATTGCATTCTCCTTAATCTGACGGATACGTTCACGGGTCAGATTAAATTCTTCACCGATCTCGTTAAGGGTTAATGCATATTCCCGGTCAATGCCAAAATACATTTTAATAACATCCCGTTCACGGGATTTGAGTGTGTTCAGAGCATCCCGGATTTCCAATCGAAGTGAATCCAACATCAGAATGTTATCCGGAGTTGGTTGTCCATCGTCTTCTATGACATCAATCAATGAATTTTTTTCACCGTCTCTAAACGGGGCATTTAGCGATTGATGTTTTCTGGATATTCTGATCGCGTCGGATACTTCTTCGGATTTAAGATCAAGTCCCTGGGCAATCTCATCCTGTCTCGGAGCTCTTTCGTATTGTTGCTCTAAATTTTCAGCTTCTTTGGTGATTTTACTGATTGTCCCGACACGATTTAGAGGGAGCCGCACGATTCTGGAATGTTCGGCAAGCGCCTGGAGAATGGATTGACGAATCCACCAAACAGCATAAGAGATGAATTTGAAACCTCTTGTTTCATCGAACCTTTTGGCTGCTTTGATTAAACCAAGATTTCCTTCATTAATCAGATCAGTTAATGGCAAACCCTGACCCTGATAATCTTTTGCCACACTGACTACAAACCGTAAATTCGATTCAGTCAGCTTTTGTAATGCTCTACGATCACCTGCTCTCAATCTTTGAGCCAGATCGACTTCCTCGTCAGGAGAAAGTGGCTCAAAATGGCCAATTTCTTCAAGATATTTACTTAACGCCCGGTTTGAATCGGATGATTTTTTAGTCTTTGTGGACATATGTCTCCAGTTCCAACAAATCTGTTTATAAAAAAAGCCGTCAAATATACAATATATTTATAGAATAGTCAACGCTTCACGAAATGAATTCCTAATTATTTGATTTAGCTTCTTAGATTGCAGTTTTACAAATAAGGTTACAGCAAATCCTGGCTAAAACCATATACAAGAATGGGATTTCCGACTGATTATATGCATTCTCTCCTTGACAAAGTGATTTTTAGTTATTACAATCACCGGGTTTAATAATATATGTAACTGAGTAGATAATGATTCAACTGGAAAATATTGGTATTCAATTTGGTGACAGGGCGCTCTTTGAGAATTTGTCATTAAATTTGACACGGGGCAACCGTTATGGAGTTGTCGGGGCAAACGGTTCGGGGAAAACTACATTTCTGAACATGCTTGGTGGCGGGCAGACGCCCACAACCGGCGAGATTCGCAAGTCTTCATCTTTGAAACTCGGCGTCTTGAAACAGAATCAGTATGATTATGAAGGTTGCAGAATTCTTGACGTCGTACTAATGGGGAATCATAAACTCTGGTCGCTAATTGAAGAAAAAAAGTCTATCATGCAGCGTTCGGATTTGAGTGCAGAAGATGGTAAACGGCTGGCAAATCTGGAACATGAGATATCAGAAATTGATGGCTATAACGCTGAAGGGCAGGCCGCCATTATTTTAAAAGGATTGGGTATTCAACAACATCTGCTGGATCGAACAATGTCGGTATTATCCGGTGGATATAAACTGCGCGTCCTGATTGGACAATGTCTATTCAGTAATCCCGATGTTCTGCTCCTTGACGAACCGAATAACCACCTGGATATTTTTTCGATTGCCTGGCTGGGTGAATTTTTAAAAGATTACAAGGGGATTGTAATTGTGGTCTCCCACGATCAGTTTTTTCTAAATCAAATTTCTAACCGCATTCTCGATATTGATTATGAAACGATTAAGATTTATACAGGAGATTATGATAATTTCCTGATTGAGAAACGGCGGGAAGCGGAACAGAGACAATTAGAAAATGAACGGCTCGAAAAGAAACGCCAGGAACTGCAGGCGTTTTATGAACGGTTCAGGGCAAAAGCTACTAAAGCCCGGCAGGCGGTCAGTCGAAAGAAACAGATCGATAAAATGGAAGATATTGTCATTATACGATCTTCCCGGATTAGTCCGCGTTTCAATTTTACTCAAATGCGCCCTTCAGGAGAACAAGTTTTAGACGTCAAAGGCTTAAAAAAATCTTTTAGTAATTTAGAAGTGCTTAAGAACGTCAATTTTAGTACAAATCGTAGTGACCGGATTGCCGTCATCGGACCGAATGGCGTTGGTAAATCGACATTGATTAAAGTTCTTGCGGGATTGATACCGTACGATGAGGGAAAAATTATCTGGGGACATGAGTGCCATGTCGGATATTTTGCCCAAAATCATAAAGAGTTGATCCCACCCGGCACGAATGTTTATGACTGGTTATACTCTAATACGCCCAATGAGAAAGTTACAACCATTCGGACAGTTTTAGGACAAGTGCTTTTTAGTGGTGATGATACCTTAAAGAAAACAGATGTATTGAGCGGGGGAGAAGCCGCGCGTTTGGTTTTTGCACTGCTGATGCTAAAACAACACAATATTTTGTTGCTCGATGAACCGACGAACCACCTTGATCTGGAAGCAATAGAAGCTTTGATTACTGCGCTGACGGAATTTCCCGGTACAATTATCTTTGTAAGCCATAACCGTTTCTTTGTTAATCAATTGGCTACGGCAGTTCTGGAATTGACGTTTGATGGTTACACATTTTATCCCGGCAATTACGATGATTATCTGGCGCGGCAACAAGAAGATTACCTGAATCGTGACATCCGCACGCGTATTAAACAATCCGAAAGGATTAAAATACGAAGCAGCTTTTTCGATGGGAAACAACAATTACGCGAGAGACGAGAATTATCCAAAGAACTATCGCGTTTAGAGAAAAAATTACGGCAGCGCGAAGAATCGATCACCCAACTCGAAGAAAAGATCGACTCTCTCGATCGAATATTTTCAAGTTCTGATATATATGATACCGGCAGGCAAGAGGAATTTCAGCAGTCGTATAAGGAACAGCAGCGCTTAAAGACCTTGCTGGAGGCAGAATTTGAAATGTGGGAGCGTGATCATAACCAACTGGATGAAATCAGGAATCGGATCGATAATATTGATAATTAAACCTGTTTTAAAAAGGGTATTAGCGATTATCATTCAGCCCCCTTGTCTCTACGCTCCGGCGTTGAGACGGGCAAGAACTCATGTGGGTGTAAAACCGGGAGCGTAGACACCAGTTAACGAAGAACCTGGCGGACCTGATCCATCAGTTTTAATTCCGGGTCTGGTTTAAATTTTACGTACTTCCTTTTCTATAAAAATTCTTGATTTACAGACTATATCAATCTATATTGAAGCCATGGAAATTCGATCAAAATACTTCATTGTTTTAATAAATATCGAGGCAATACGTGGAATATTTTGACTGCTATAGGGCTGATAGATGGAAACCATTTCCATTTATTGACAAAGGCGGTTAAAAAGCAAAATAGTACTCAGGGGAGGAAAGCTATGAATAGACAATTAACAGCTATAATTGAGCGGGAAGACAATGGATACATTGCCCGGAAGTAGATGTAGCAAGCCAAGATGATACCGTTGACGAAGCCCGAAGAAATCTTCATGAGGCTCTGGAGTTGTTTTTTGAAACCGCATCAACAGAAGAGATTAAAGAAAGACTTCACAATAAGGTTTATATTACGCACAAGGAGGTAGCTGTTGGCTGATTGGGAATTTGAAAGTTTGGGAAGCATATTTGGAAAATAATAATCTGGTAGCGAGTGAGGAATTCCTTTCAAACTCGGTATTTAAAAATTTCAATGTTTTGAAGATAGATGATGATAAAAACTACGCAGCAAATTGTGTATGGATTAATGGAAATGTTATTATGTCGAAGGGATTTCCAAAAGCGAAAGAGACAATCAATAGAGCGGGTAAGCATTGGTTTCAAAATATAGCATAGCAGTACTGCCATTCGTAAATATGAGTTCCGATAAAGAGAACGAATACTTCAGTGATGGTATTACGGAAGAAATATTGAATGCGCTTTCAAAAATTGAAGGCTTGCATGTCACTGCACGGACTTCTT
>JAHIOG010000353.1 GCA_018895675.1 bacterium | reverse complement strand
TTGCGGGAAGATGCATGATGTGGACAATCGTCTTTCCGCTTTTATAAATAAACATAAAACCTATGGAGATGCCGGAACGGAAATGCCAAAACTCTTTATTGTTGCAGGGGGACAGATTTACGATTATTCAGGACTAATCGAAGAATCACAAATTCACTCAATGATAAAACTTGATCTTAAAAAGTATTTACCAGCAGAACCAGCATGGATTTTAGGGGTTTTACCATAGACAAAATGTAGATATTAAAAAAGGAAGGTGTATATGAGGCGTTATTTTCTTTTGACAATTATATTTATTTCCATGTGCATGATTACTCATTGTGGCTCTACAAACAAAAAATTCAAGATGCTGTGGATTGACGCCACGGCGAACTTTTCTAGATTGAACTCTAAGAAATCCATAATCACTATACTTGACAAAATTGTTGAGGCTGGTGTAGATGGTATTGTAGTTGATGTTAAACCGATATCTGGTGAAGTGCTCTATCCAAGCGGGATAGCACCGCAGTTGCTTATGTGGAAAGGATTCACAAGAGATAAAGATTTTAACTATCTCGGTACCATCCTCCCTGAGGCTCACAACAGAGGTTTGAAAACATATATAGCAATTAACGTTTTTAGTGAGGGGTGGAAAGAACACAGATGCGGTCCTGTCTATTGGGATCACCCTGAGTGGGCAACGATGATATACACTCCTGAAGGAATAATGCCGATTACCGAACATTCTTCTGGATTGGCTGCTTTTGTCAATCCTGCCATTCCGGATGTAAGAGATTATGAGATTTCCATTATGGAAGAATTAGTAAGCAATTACCCTTTTGATGGTATTGTTTTAGATAGGGGACGTTATAACGGCATAAACTCCGACTTTTCTGACCTTTCAAGAGAACTGTTCCAGCGTTTCTTAGGATTCCCTATTCCTCGTTGGCCTGAGGATATATTCACCTGGGAAAAAGATGAAAATGGTGAGTGGAAAACCGTACCAGAAAAGTTCTATAAAGAATGGTTGCTCTGGAGAGCGGGAATTATACACGACTTTTTTGTCGAAGCAAAGGATAGAGTCAAAGCAATTAATGATGAACTGATTTTTGCAGACTATGTCGGGGCATGGTACCCAGACTATTATGCTGTTGGAGTTAATTGGGCTGCGAATACTTTTGATCCTTCACAGCACTACAACTGGGCTCATTCTCGCTACGCCGAGACCGGATATGCTCAGATTCTGGATTTCCTATGCACTGGATGTTATTTCTATGAGGTAAAAATTGAAGAGGTCAAGAAGAAAAAGAAAGCCATGCTTATAGAGCGGGGTGAGGCTGGAATGATTCTATCATTAGACGATTGGAATTCTGTCGAGGGCGCCGCGCGTATGTCTATGGAAGTTACCAAAGGAGTTACGCCGGTCTATGGAAGTCTTTATGTTCAGCAGTATTATGATAGAGATGATCCGGAGCAATTTGTAAAGGCTATTCGTACGTGCCTGCAAGAGACAAATGGTATTATGGTTTTTGATCTTTTTCATATAGAATCTTTTGATTGGTGGAAATATCTTAAAGAAGGATTGGAAAAATACTGAGGAAATCCTATGAATATTGAGAAGTTTAAGCCCTGGAGATGGAATGATATTGGCAATGAGTTTGGTCATTTCTCGGAAAATGGGAGAGAGTATATCATTGATAACCCAATCACTCCAGCACCGTGGGTAAATTATTTAACAAATGGACGCTATACAGCGCTTGTCTCACACACCGGGGGAGGATTTAGTTACCTGGATTCACCTAAATACAATAGACTCACACGGTTCCGATACAATACGGTCCCATGGGACAGACCGGGAAGATATATTTATCTAAAGAATGACAAGAATGGTGAATACTGGTCGTTAACTTATCAACCAACCTCCTCTACAAAATATAATTTTTTTCAGTGCAAACACGGACAGGGATATACTGAGATAATTCTTGAATATGCCGGAATAAGATCAGAGGTGGTTTACTTTGTTCCTGCTGAGGGATTTGGCGAAATCTGGATTGTCTGTCTGGAAAATCGAACATCTCAGGAGCTTTCTTTAGATGTTTATTCCTATCAGGAATTGGTACTCGGCAACGCTCTAAACGATCTAATAAATGACGCTAACAATAAGCATTTCCCGGAGGTTGATTTCATCAATGATATAAATGCACTGAGAGCAACAAGCAGATACTGGGTTACTAATCAAACTGTGTCCGTAAAACAATCTAATTCCGACTGGCCATATTTACTCTATTTCAGACCTTCAGTAAGAATTGAAGGATATGTCACAGAGCGATCAGATTTCATTGGTCCATTTCGGAGTGAAGAGAATCCTGTCGGAATTGAAACCGGACAGATGTCCTGTAATCCAATGACAACAGGATACCCAATTTTTGCAACTAAGAGCAAATTAAATCTTTTGCCAGGTGAAAAGAAAACATTCAATTTCCAGATGTTTGTTGTTCGAAAAAATTCAGAAGAAGGCGTTTCAGATTGGAGCGAGCGTTATAGGTCTGATAAGAGAGTTAAAGATGCATTTTGTAAAGTTAAAGATTACTGGTCAGATTATTTTAGCAAGTTTCAAGCATTTACTCCTCATAAAGAGACTGATCTTATGATAAACATCTGGAATCCCTACCAAACAGCCATTACATACACGGCAGCTCGTGATGCGGGTTATTATCACGGAGGACTTCTATTCGGCAGAGGGGTTCGAGATGTCTGCCAGGATATCATGGGCAAACTCATAGTTGAACCCTTAAAAGTGAAGAAAAGAGTTGTCGAAGTTCTAAATAAGCAATTCCCGGACGGCAGCACGCTGCATAACTATTTTCCTATTTCTGACAATGGTGAGAAAACCGGTCACTCTGATACTCCACTATGGCTGCCATTCGCCGTGATACAATATTTAAAAGAGACTGTGGATTTTGATTTCTTAAACTTTGAAGTAGAATATTTCAAATGTAGTCAAAAAGATACGGTGCTTAACCATATAAAAAAAGCGATTGATTTTGTGCTTTTAAGTCTTGATGAAAG
>JAHIOG010000352.1 GCA_018895675.1 bacterium | reverse complement strand
GAAACAAATAAGCTTGCTTAATAAAATATTAGATAAGAGATAATTTTTTATAATGGAATATTTTATAAATTTGCAAACATTTAAATTGTATAAACTTCTGATAAATTCATAAGATTGTGAAAATTATTTTAGTGCAAAAATCATACTTATATAACAGGGATTTCTAACCAATAACGGCAGGCAGGAATGCGGATTTTGCTTATAACTATTTATATTGATGGTGTATTAGAATCATTTCATTGCCATCTCGGATGAAATGTTCGATGTTGTTCGATCAGGTATTCCCGGTCAAGATGAGTATATATCTGGGTCGTTGAAATATCGGAATGCCCCAGCATTTCCTGAACCGCTCTCAAATTTGCGCCCCCTTCCAGCAGATGGGTTGCAAAAGAATGCCGGAAGACATGCGGACTGACCTGCTTTTTAATTCCCGCCGCACGCACATATTGCTGAACGATTTTCCAGACGCCCATTCTGGACAGCGGCGTTCCCCGCATATTCAGGAACAAAATGTCCCGGCTCTTCATGGACCTTGCTAAAAGAGATCGCACTGCCGTGATATAATTTTTAAGTGATTTCCGGGCGCGCTTACCAAACGGAACAATCCGTTCTTTCGAGCCTTTTCCTAATACGCGGATAACTTCATGATGAAAAAAGACGTCGGGCATCCGGATTGTGATCAGCTCGGAAACGCGGACGCCGGTGGAATACAGAGTCTCGATAATCGCCCGGTCCCGAATTCCTTTATTGGTACTTACATCGATTGTTTCCATAATACTTTCAATTTCGTGCAAATCCAGGATTTTCGGTAAACGTGCCGGTATCCGGGGTGATTGTAATAATTCGGTGGGATCGGAATTTGTCAAATTTTCACCGACCATAAACCTGTGAAAAGAACGGATAGAGGAAAAGTTTCGTGATAAACTGCTGGGCGCCAGTCCGATATCCGAAAGTGTATCGATAAATTTCTGGATAATCTGGATATTTATCTGATCGGGGCGTTTGATATTATTTTCAAGCAGGAACTGACTATAGCGGTCCAGGTCATTTCGATAAGCATCGATTGTATTGACCGACAGGTTGCGTTCTATTTTGAGATAATTGATAAAATCTTGGACTAAATGTTGCATTCACAGAATTATTTATCATTTACGGGCAATTACCGACCGTTCAACTATATCACAGAGAATATGACCAATTGTAATATGAGATTCCTGGATCCGCATGACACTTTCCGATGGAACAACAATGGAAACATCGGCAAGGTCTGCCAGGGCTCCCCCCGTTCCGCCGGTGAGCGCGATTGTCTGTATTCCGTTTTTACCGGCATACTCAAACGCCTGAATTACATTCTTTGCATTGCCGCTGGTACTGATCCCGATCAGCACATCTCCCGGACGTCCAAACGCTTCCACCTGCCGAACGAATACAGCAGCGAAATCGTAATCGTTCGCAATGGCGGTTATTATTGACGTATTCGTCGTCAGGGCAATCGCCGGAATCGCTTTCCGTTCAAATCGCAATCGTGAGACCAGCTCTGTCGCAATATGCTGAGCATCCGCCGCGCTTCCGCCATTACCGCATAATAAAATACGCGATCCTTTATGAACAGCAGCTACCAGGATGTCGGCTGCCTTTTGAATTGAATCGACGTGCTCAGCCGCCAGCAGTTCTTTTATTTTGGCGCTTTCGAGTAGTTGTTGACGTATTTCGGATTGAATAGTGTTTCCGGACTTTGGTTCAGGCACTATGAATTTTCCTTAATATGGATTGCCCGGGAAAAGTCATTGATCAGTTTGAGATTCCGGGAATCATCCAACACATTCCCTGTGACAATAAATGTCGCACCCGCCTCGATCTTGGATCGGGCGTCTTCAGGAGTCCGGATTCCGCCTCCGGTGATCACCGGAATATCCACGTAACTACTGACCGCCTTTACAACCTGATCGGGAATGGAATGATCCGCTCCGCTGCCGGCTTCCAAATAAATCGTGCTCATTCCCATGTATTGAGCCGCCAGCGCATGTGCCATGGCGATCTCCGGTTTGTTGACAGGCAGCGGTTTGGTGTTGCTCATGAATTCAGCCGTTGTAGTTCTTCCTGATTCGAATAACATATACCCGGTGGAGATCGGTTCAATTCCCAGCTTCTTGATATACGGAGCCGCGATGACATGATCTCCGAATAGGTAATTTGGATTTCTACCGCTTATTAACGAAATATACAAGATTGCGTCGGCATCAAAGGATATTTGTTGAAGGGATCCCGGAAAAATTATAATTGGAACGGTACTGTTCTCTTTCACGATAGCAAGCGATCGCTGGAAATCGGCATCGATGATCAGGCTGCCGCCAACCAGGATCGCATCGACGCCCCGGTCGCAAATTTCCCGGACAAATTCCTTTAAGTCCTGATTATTGCGGGTATCCGGATCAATCAGGACAAAATATCCGCCACCTTTTTTCCGTGCTATTTCGATTAGATTACTAAAGACTTTCATAAGTTCAAAATTTAATTAAAAAATTGACAAAATCATCCATTTCTTGCTGCGTTCTTTTTTCAGTAACAGCAACCAGCATTTGGTTTTCCAAATCCGGTGAGAATTCACCGAGATCAATGCCGGCAAAAAACTGTTCCTTTAAACCGGCGTCAATGATCTCTTTTGCCGGCTTTGGCGTTTCAACAACAAATTCATTAAAAAATGGAAGCTCTCTATACGGTAACGAATAGCCGGGCGCTACAGCGATTTTGTCCGCCAGATAATGGGCATTATTCAAGCATAGTTTGGCGACCTGTTTTAAACCGTTCTTCCCAACCAGTGCAAGATAAATTGCAGCCGCCAGCGCCATTAATCCCTGGTTAGTACAGATATTGGACGTTGCCCGTTCACGGCGAATATGTTGCTCTCTGGTTTGTAATACCAGCACATATCCCCGTTTTCCATCGACATCCACCGTCTCACCCGCAAT
>JAHIOG010000351.1 GCA_018895675.1 bacterium | reverse complement strand
CCGTTTTAGAAACGGGCTTGGGGGGGCAATTTGATGCTACCAATGTTGTTACGCCGCTTTTATCGGTTATCACACCCATTGGGAAAGACCATGAGGAGTTTTTAGGGAATACTTTAGCCAAGATTACACGGGAAAAGGCGGGAATAATAAAAACAGGTGTCCCTTGCCTGGCAGCGAGACAACGTCCGGGAGTCAAGTATATCCTAAAAAATGACGCAAGAGGCAAATCTGCAATTTTTTATTATGCGCCGGATCTCTGCCGGGTCTCTGGTGTGGATCGGCAAATTGACCGACAGGAAGTAAATATTATGTGTGACGGATTAAGGCTGAACAGTGTAACATTACCGCTAATTGGGGACCATCAGGTATCCAATCTACAAACGGCAGTGTCGGCGGTCCGATTGATTTCCGGCTTCAATATACCATCTGAAGCTATTCAAAAAGGGGTCGAAGCAACCCGCTGGCACGGCCGGCTGGAAATACTTTCCAAGCAGCCACTTGTTCTTTATGATGTCGGTCATAATCTGCACGGCATTCGCCAGGTCGCTTCTACCCTGGAGAAAGTAATGCCAGGTCGGAAAAATAAAATATTATTGACCCTGGGACAGCGAAAAACCATCAGCTCGCTTGGCAGTATTCTGGAACGCTGGGCTGATTTTATATATGTTTCGGAAATTCCCAATGGCAAATCGGCGCCCGCCACTAAGTTAGCGAAGGAATTAGAGAATTCGTTCCTGCCAGACAATATTGTTGTAAATAAATGTTTTGAGGATTTTCTGCCTAAGGTCGTGAATTCGTTGAGTGCAGATGACAACCTGTTAATCCTCGGTAGCCATTATATTGCGCCGGCAGTGTATAAATTTTTTAAAATAAATGTTTGACAAAATGGTATCTATACTTTAATTTTCGGGGTGTAATTACCGAACTGCCTTTTTGGACCTCCCAACTGTGAAATAACTTTTTGAATATATTCTATTAATATTAAGGAATTAATAATGGAGAAAGAACTGACGATTACGTCTCTTCAATCTATGAAGATTAAAGAGCTGACCGATATTGCTGTAAAACTGGAGATTCCGGAACATACGGGTCTCAAAAAATTAGATTTGATCTATAAAATTCTAGATGCAAGTGCTAAAAAAGATGGTCGAATATTCTCACAGGGTGTATTGCAGGTTATAGATGAAGGATATGGATTTCTACGATCAGAAGAATTAAGCTATATGCCTGGCCCGGATGATGTCTATATTTCCCCTTCCCAGATAAAACGATTCGGTTTGCGTACCGGTCACGTAATATCCGGTCAGATCCGTCCGCCGAAAGACAATGAACGTTTCTTTGCTCTGCTTCGGGTTGATGCCGTAAATATGATGGACCCGGAAATTGTGAAATCAAAAAAATCCTTTGATAGTCTGACGCCGCTTTACCCGGAAAGCCGTGTTCAGTTGGAAACGGATAGTAAGAACATATCTATGCGCGTAATGGATTTATTATGTCCGATTGGTAAAGGACAGAGAGGGTTGATTGTCGCTCAACCAAAGACCGGTAAGACTATGTTACTGCAACAGATTGCCAACAGCATTACCACAAACCATCCCGAGATAATTCTGTTTGTTCTGTTGATTGATGAGCGCCCTGAAGAGGTGACGGATATGGAGCGGTCCGTAAAAGCCGAGGTAGTCAGTTCTACTTTTGATGAACCGCCGGAACGACATGTTCAGGTTGCAAGTATGGTTTTGGAAAAAGCAAAACGAATGGTTGAACTGGGGTTCCATGTTGTGATCCTGCTTGATAGTATTACCAGATTGGCAAGAGCGCACAATGCGGTTGTTCCGCATAGCGGTAAAATCCTTTCGGGTGGTATCGATGCAAATGCGCTACACCGCCCTAAACGTTTTTTCGGATCTGCCCGAAATATTGAGCACGGAGGCAGTCTAACAATTATCGCCACGGCATTAGTCGATACCGGTAGTCGTATGGACGACGTGATTTTTGAAGAATTCAAGGGAACCGGTAATATGGAGCTGGTTCTGGAGCGCCGTCTTAGTGATCGGCGTGTTTTTCCGTCCATTGATGTGAATAGATCCGGCACGCGTAAGGAAGAATTGTTGCTTTCATCCGCCGAACTGGCACGCGTCTGGGTATTGCGAAAACTTCTTAGTGAAATGAATCCGGTTGAAGCCATGGAATTTCTGCTTGAACGGATGAAGCGGGTTAAAAGTAACCGTGAATTTCTAAAATCCATGAATCAGTAGAGCGAATTTAACAATATATAAATCAGTTTTATTCTCTTGATTTTAAGGGCATCAACATTGTATATTTGTGTGCTTTATGCAACCATGATGTTAGAATGAAGGACCAAATAATGAAACCGAAGATTCATCCAAAATATGAAAAATGTGTTGTGACCTGTGCTTGCGGGAATACTTTTGAAACGCGCTCAACCGGTGGTGATCAGAAGATCGAAATTTGCTCGGCGTGTCATCCGTTTTTCACTGGTAAACAAAAGCTGATCGACTCAGCCGGACGCATCGAGAAATTTAATCGCAAGTACAACAGAACCAGTAATAAAGGTTAGCAACTTCATAAAATATAGCGACGTCTTCTTTCTGAGGAAGGGGTCGCTGTTTTTTTGTACACTTATGGGAAAAAAGATTTTAGTTGGCGGGCAGGCAGTGATTGAGGGTGTAATGATGCGAGTGCCAGGCGCCTATGCTACCGCTGTTCGCAAACCAGATGGAACAATTGAAACAAAACTGACCGACTTTACATCGGTTACAGAAAAAGTTTCCTTGTTAAAGAAACCAGTTTTTCGTGGTATTGTATCTCTTTTTGAGTCCATGAAGATTGGTCTGGGTACCCTTCAGTTCTCGGCTGATATTGCTATTCAAGCCGAAGAAGAGGCTCAGGGTAAAAAACCTGAAAAACAGAATAAATTTCTCTCTGCTTTAACGATGATATTCGCTCTCGCACTTGGAATGGCGTTATTTGGGTTTTTGCCGCTGTACATTACGACGGAATTATTGAGTATTGAACGCAACGCCCTTGTATTTAATATTGTCGCCGGATTATGGCGCATTGGTTTCTTTCTTGTTTATCTATGGCTTATCTCCCTGATGAAAGATGTACAGCGCCTGTTTCAATACCATGGAGCTGAACATAAAATTGTATATACATTTGAAAGCGGTAAGGCGCTTACTGTGGATAACAGCCGTTCCTTTACAACATTTCACCCCCGCTGCGGGACCAGTTTTATTTTTATCGTACTGTTGTCGTCAATTTTAATGTTTGCTTTAATTGACACGGTTATTATTCTGATTATCGGGAAAATTACTTTGTCTTTGCGATTGGTGTTTCATTTGCTCCTGATGCCGCTCGTAGCCGGAGTTGGGTATGAATTTTTAAAATTAACCGCCCGAAACCAGAAAAATTGGTGGGGACAATGGCTATCGGCGCCGGGGCTATGGCTTCAGCGTATCACCACCAAGGCTCCGAGCGACGAACAACTTGAAGTTGCGATAATTGCTCTTAAAACAGCCTTTGGCGAAAAATATTCGGAGTATGTCGATCAAACCTTTATTGCAGAAGCGGTTGAATAACAGATATTTATATGAAAGAGAAACTACGCGAGATTCAGCAACGGTTCGATGATATCGCACAGGAACTTTCAAATCCCGAGGTTCTGACCGATCAGAATAACTATCGGAAACTAAGCAAGGAACATAAAGATCTTATTCCTATCGTGGAAAAGTCGAAAGAGTATCTTAAGATTGTTAAAAATATCGAAGAAGATCTTGAGATTCTTAAAGGTTCCGATGCCGAATTAAAGGAGCTGGTCAATGCAGAGATTAATGATCTCCGAAGCCGGGAAGAGCAACTCCAGGAAGAACTAAAATTATTATTGATTCCGATAGATCCAAATGACGATAAAAATGCCATTGTTGAAATACGTGCAGGTACAGGCGGAGATGAAGCAGCAATCTTTGCCGCCGATCTTTACCGCATGTATGTCAAATACGCTGAACGGAAAAACTGGAAAGTTGAAGATCTGTCCTGTAGTACAACGGGAATCGGCGGATTCAAAGAAATAATCTTCTCTCTAAGCGGAAATAATGTTTACGGAACGATAAAATTCGAATCGGGAGTACACAGGGTTCAGCGCGTTCCTGTTACCGAAACATCCGGCAGAATCCACACATCGGCAGCTACTGTAGCAGTGTTACCCGAAGCTGAAGATGTTGATGTCAGTATTGATCCGGCAGAACTTCGGATCGATACTTATCGCGCCAGCGGCGCAGGCGGACAACATGTGAACAAGGTTGAATCAGCCATCCGGATTACCCATTTACCGACTAATCTGGTCGTAACATGTCAGGATGAAAAATCCCAGCATAAAAATAAAACCAAAGCACTGAAAATTTTACGCAGCCGGTTATTGGCGAACAAGCAGTCAGAGCAGGAAGCCGAAATTGCTGCGCAACGAAAATCAATGGTGAGTACCGGTGATCGCAGCGCAAAAATCAAAACTTATAATTTCCCACAAGGCAGAGTTACAGATCATCGCATCAGCCTGACACTTTATAAACTGGATTCTGTCATGGAAGGGGATTTGGACGAACTTATCGAAGCCGCTAAAATCGTGCATAACATAGATCTGTTACAGCATTCATCTGCAGGGTCTTGATCTCGGAAATTCTCAATATATTTTTGATAAATCATAATATTCCTTGAACTCCGGGAAATCTCGGTTAAATTTCACTTGTCATATGGATACTTCTACTCCTCAAACCTGGCGTATTGTTGATGTGTTAAAATGGTCAAAAGATTTCCTTTTTAACAAAGGCATCGAATCTCCTCAGATAGAAGTGGAATGGATGCTGAGAGATGTTCTGAATTGCTCCAGGATTGATATTTATCTGAATCATGAACGACCGCTAAGCGCTGAGGAATTATCGACGTTTAAGAAAATTCTGTTAGAACGGGTAACCGGCAAACCGCTCCAGTATATACTGGGTTACACTGAGTTCATGGGGTATAAAATCCGGGTAAATCGCAATGTATTAATCCCCCGTCCAGAAACAGAAATTATTGTCGAAAAAGTGCTGAATATCCTGACACAAGACCAAAACAGCAATCCACAAGTGCTTGATGTGGGAACCGGTTCGGGGTGTATTGCTATATCCATTGCTGCCGCTTGTCAAAAATGTTCGGTTCTTGCTCTTGATATTAGTCGTGAAGCCCTCGATCTGGCGAAACAGAATGCCAAACTGAATAAAGTTAGCGACCGAATACGTTTTGTGAAAAATGATATCCTGAAGGATTTTCCCGATATAGGACGGTTTAATATTATTGTATCCAATCCGCCTTATGTTGACGGCGAGTACTGGGATAATTTACCGGATACTGTAAAAAAGTATGAACCGGAAATCGCTCTCAAGCCTAAGGGGGTTTCTCTGATATTTTACAGGCGGTTGAGTCAATTTGCGACCAGGCATCTTACAGCCGATGGTGTCTTAGCTGTTGAGATTGGCGGGACGTACCAGGAGAAAGATGTGATATCCGTATTAAGAGATAATGGACTTGAAAATTTTGAAGTTATCAAAGACTATATTGGACAAAGTCGTGGGATTTTGGCGCGCTTGAACAAATGAGAACGTTATATGCATATATCCGCATGATGCGCCCCCTGAATTTATTTCAGGGTGCGATAGCTTTGCTTGTTACCGGGACGCTAATGAACCAATTTCCCGATTGGACTGTTCTTTTGCTGGCGGTTGGCATTGTTTGGTCATATACCGGCGCCGGGAATGCTTTGAATGATTATTATGATGCGGAGATCGATAAAATCAATCGACCGGGTCGCCCGATACCTCAAGGATTGGTTTCTAAAAGAAACGGCCTGCTGTTTTCGATTATATTGTTTGTAATTGGCACGCTCTGGGCAATTCCCCTGCGATCGCTTGAACTGGTAATTATTTTAGTCACAGCTCTTTTCTTTTTAATCACCTACAGTACATTTTTTAAAATGAGACCGCTCTGGGGTAATGTTGTGGTCAGCTTCATTCTGGGGATGACATTTCTGTTCGCAGCCAGCATCTATGGAGACATTCGCAAAGGAGTTCCTCCGTTTTTCCTTGCTTTCGGATTCAATCTGATCCGGGAGATTGTCAAAGACATGCAGGACGTCGAAGGAGATAGCGCGCTAGGCGCCCGGACAATACCGTTAAAGTATGGAATCGATATTGCCAGAAGAGTGGTTTTCCTGTTTACATTCGCACTGATGTTAGGATGCTTAGTCCCTTATGTGTTGAATATTTACGGTAAATATTATTTGCTGACATTGATAATTGCTGTGGAAATTCCGCTGATTTATTTCTTATATTCGTTGCATAATGATAATTCGGCGAAAAATTGCGCCCGGTTATCATCATTCTTAAAGGGCGATATATTCTTCGGATTACTGGCGATTTTTTTAGGAAGGTTTTAGATGTCGACATTCATTCATCTGCATAATCACTCAGACTACAGTCTATTGGATGGCGCTCAAACAATTGATGGTATGTTGAAGCGTATCAAAGAACTCGAAATGCCGGCAGTTGCATTAACGGAGCACGGCAACATGTTCAGCGCTATTACCTTTTATACGGCAGCCCGGAAGTACGGCATCAAACCGATTCTCGGCTGTGAGGTCTATGTTGCTGAAAAAAGCCGTTTTGATAAAAAGCCGAAAAATCATGGTGGCTTCGGATATCATCACATGGTGTTACTGGCTCAGAATTTACAAGGGTATAAAAATCTGATAAAAATGGTCAGCCGTGGCTATCTCGAGGGGTTTTACTATCGTCCCCGAGTCGATAAAGAAATATTAATTAAATATAATGAGGGGCTGATTGCCACAACTGCCTGTATTAAGGGAAAAGTGCAGAATCTGGCACTTAAGGGTGATTACGATAAAGCCAAACAAGCAGCCCTGGAATATGCCGAAATTTTTCAGGATCGCTTCTACCTCGAAGTGCAAAATCATTTTCTGAAGGAAGAGGAGCGCTGGTACTCGATTTCCAGGAAGCTATCCGATGAAACCGGTTTGGGCCGAATTGCCACCAATGATTCACATTATGCACGGGCGGAACATTGGGAAGCCCACGACGCCCATTTTTGTCTTGGGATGGGGAAAGAATTACGTGATCCCGACCGGTTAAGATATGAACCACATGAATACTGGCTCAAATCCTGTGATGAAATGCGTACGCTGTTTCCTGACGATCCCGAAGTAATTGAAAACACCGTTAAAATTGCCGAGCAATGTGATCTTGAATTAGATGTTGGAAAACATTATTTGCCTAATTTTCCGATCCCGGAAAATGAAAAGAAAATTACCGCCGAAGAATATCTTTGTGAACTGGTTAATCAGAGATTGCAAAAACGCTATCCGGATATTACAGACGAAATCAGGGAGCGGGCAGACTATGAACTGGGTGTCATCGGGAAAATGGGTTATGCCGGGTATTTTTTAATCGTGCAGGATTTTGTCCATTTTGCGAAGACTTCCTGTATCCCGGTCGGACCAGGGCGCGGTTCAGCCGCCGGTAGTATTGTGGCGTATGCGCTGGGAATTACAGACATTGATCCATTGAAGTTCAATTTAATTTTTGAGCGGTTTCTAAATCCTGACCGAATATCCATGCCCGATATCGACATCGATTTTTGTGATGAAAAACGTGGACTTGTAATTGATTACATCAAAGAAAAATACGGTGAAAAAAGCGTAACCCAGATCATAACATTTGGAAAAATGAAAGCTCGAGCCGTCATCAGAGACGTCGGACGGGTAATGAGCATGCCGCTTCCGGAAGTAGATCGTATCGCGAAGCTCATACCGGAGGGACCAAATGTCAATTTAAAAGAATCCCTTGAACAAAGCCGTGAACTAAAGGACGCTTCCGAATTAGATGAAGAGCATAAAAAACTCTTTGAGATATCTCTCATTCTCGAAGGTATGAACCGCCATTCCTCTACCCACGCAGCCGGAGTGGTCATTGCGCCGGGTGATCTGACCGATTATGTGCCACTGTTTCAGTCAACAAGCGGCGATATCACTACCCAGTACGATATGAAAAGCATTGATAAAATCGGCTTATTGAAAGTAGATTTTCTCGGGCTGCGCAACCTGACGGTGATTGATAATACCTTGACAATGCTTCGCGCCAAAGGAATTGATCTGGAATTAGAAACGATTCAGGAGAAAGATCCCCAAACACTGGAATTGTTTGGAGAAGGTCGCACGATCGGGATATTCCAATTTGAATCAGCCGGGATGCGGGAATATCTGAAAAAATTGAAGCCCTCGAGTATCGATGATTTAATAGCTATGAATGCCCTTTACCGCCCGGGTCCGATGGATATGATCGATGATTTCATTGCCCGGAAACAGGGTAAAAAGCAAATTACCTATCCTCATCCGTCACTGGAGCCTGTTTTAAAGGATACATACGGCATTATTGTCTATCAGGAACAGGTTATGCAAATCGTCAGTGTTATTGGTGGCTTTTCACTGGCAAAAGCCGATCTGATGCGCCGCGCTATGGGGAAAAAGCAAAAAGGCACCATGACTGAATTGAAAAGGGAATTCATCGAAGGCGCCGAAAAGAAGAGAATATCCGCGAATCTTGCCAAAAAGATTTATACATTGATCGAGAAATTTGCCAGCTATGGTTTTAATAAAAGCCACGCCGCGGCATATGCGGTTCTGGCGTATAGAATCGGATATCTGAAGGTCCACTACCCGGCAGAATTCATGGCGGCTAACCTTACCAGTGAAATGGGCAACACCGCCCGGGTAGTCATTTTGTCCAATGAAGTTCGAAGCATGGATTCTGATATACTTCAACCTAGCGTTAATTGCAGCGAGGTGAATTTCACACCGGAAGATGGTGGTATTCGTTACGGATTGAATGCCATTAAAAATGTCGGCGGGCGCGCAGCGGAAGGTGTGGTAGAAGCCCGCAAGGAAAAAGGTCCATTCAAAACATTATTTCAATTTGTAAGTGCGCTGGACTTAAAGTGTGTTAACCGCAAAGCCCTGGAAAGTCTTGTAATATCCGGAGCAATGGATGATTTGGAAGGAAGTCGCGCTCAAAAGTTTGCGGCAATCGATATTGCGATACAATACACTCATAGTTTTCAGAAAGAAAAGAATACAAAACAGGTTAATCTCTTTGATCTGGAGCCCGGTAATTCAGTTTCGGTGATACAGGAACCTAAATTGCCCGATATTCCGCCCTGGGATGATAAAAAACGCTGGACCCGTGAAAAAGAAGCCGTGGGAATGTACCTGTCCGGTCATCCTTTACTGCAATACAAGACGGAGATTGAATCGTTTTCAAATTATGATTTTACCGAGTCTCTCGAAAACCTCGATAAAGCTCCTATTCAGTTGGGCGGCTTAATTGCCGGTATTCGGAAACTCTATGATCGAAAAAACCGGCAGATGGCGTTTATTAAATTGGAAAGCCTTACCGGGACCGTAGAGATACTGGCATTTGCAGATGTGTTTGAGAAGTACAATGAACTTATTAAAATTGATCACCCGGTTTTCGTCCATGGAAAAGTCAGCAGCCGGGGCGTTGATGGCGGTAAAATTATTGCCGATGAAATTTGTCCACTTGAAGGGTATATGGACAGGAAATCCAAAAAGGTTCATGTTCGGCTTAATATTGATCAGATTGGTGAAGATGAAATAGATGACTTGAAAGAGTTAGCCGAAAAATATTCTGGTGATTGTTTTTTTATTCTGCATCTCTTTGATAAAGAAGGCAACGTAAAAGTTATTCGCAGCAGCACCCGCAAAGTCAGTCCAGGGAAGAAATTCATTTCTACTTTACAGAAGCAATTTGGCGAAGAAAATGTCTGGGCGGAAGGATGATTGCGGTAATACAGCGCAGCAAAAATGCCTCGGTATCAGTTGATGGAAGCACTATCGGTAAAATTGATCACGGACTCGTAATTTTACTGGGTGTTTTTCAGGAAGATGGTGAACCTGATGCGGACTTCCTGGCGGCAAAAATTGCCGGTTTGAGAATTTTTAATGATGAATTTGGAAAAATGAACTTATCGGTAAAGGATGTATCCGGAAGCGCCCTGGTCATATCACAGTTTACACTTTGCGGTGATTGGCGTAAAGGTCGGCGACCAAGTTTTATTAATGCCGCCTCTCCTGCTAAAGGTGAAGCGCTGTATCACTATTTTATCGGTTGCCTGAAAAGGAAAGATTTGCCTGTGGCAACCGGTGAATTTGGCGCAATGATGGACGTCAGCCTGGTCAATGACGGACCGGTTACATTTGTTCTCGACAGTAAGGGGATGTGATAGAATAAAATTGTCATTCATGGTGATTTATCATTATGTCCCGAAACTTCGGGATGAATTTACAATATTAAAAATGTTAAGGTTCACGTCCCCTAAATTAAAATAGCATAAGCCGATGAAAGCAAAAGAAGCGACATACTACAGAATGCCGATAACCAATTGGCCGGAATCGGAACGACCCCGCGAAAAATTGATGCAGTATGGTCCAATGAAATTGAGTGAAACCGAGCTGCTGGCGATCATGATCCGATCTGGCGCCGGTGGATATTCTGCGCTGGATGTCGCCCGGGAATTGCTGCAGAAATCCGGAGGCTTAAATAAACTGGCTCAAATGGACTATAACGATATATTGCAGATGGAAATAAAGGGTTTGGGAAAAACAAAGGCAGTTACTATTGCCGCCGCGTTGCAGCTTGCCCGCCGCCTGCAGATTGAGGAGTCAAAAACGCCCGATCAAGTATTACGCACATCTGAGGAAGTTGCCCGAATTTGTGGTCCTAAACTGCGGGATTTGAAAAAAGAGATATTTATGGTCTTATTGCTGGCAAGCAATAATCGCCTTATAAAAGAGGTTATTATCTCAGAGGGCGTCTTGAATGCATCGGTAGTGACGCCCCGCGAGGTGTTCCGGGAAGCAATACTTGGTATGGCAGCCGCAGTGATTCTGGTCCATAATCATCCAAGTGGAAATCCTGAGCCAAGTCGCGAGGATATCCGGCTGACAAGACAAATGGTCGAGAGTGGAAAGACTATGAATATTCCGGTATTGGATCATATAATCATTGCCGGTGACGGTTATACCAGTTTTTCGGATCGGGGATTAATGACATCGTGATAAACATTAGACGGCGTTAAAAAAAACCGATTAACCGAAATATTTTTAGTTGATTTAGTTCCAATTGGTAATAAATTCGTTATGGTAGAAGCTGTTTAAAGGAGAGAGCCATGGATTTGATGGATAGATTCGATTTAGAAGCATATTTAGCATTGCATGACGGGAGCAAGCTGGGTCCGATCCTGGCAGAGATTTACCTGCAGGAAGACCGGATTGATGACATGATCAACCTGTGTCAGCAGGGCATAACCAAAGATCCGAAATCTCCATATGGTTATTATCTTCTGGCGCTGGCTGAAATCGAATCAAACGAAATTACAAGCGCGATAGAGCATTTAAAACAGACCGTTTCACTGGATTCGGGTTTTTTAGAAGCCTATTACAAACTTGTCGAAATCGGGCGAGATACATTAAGCCCCGGAGCGCTGAAAACCTGCTATATTAGAATTGCGGAGTTAAATCCCCTGGATGAAAATGCTCGTGTGGCAGCCGGGCAAATCAGGGAAAGCGCGGATAAAGAAGCCTTAACCAAAATCGATTTGCCCAAAGTAACAAGGCGTTCTGTTTCTCCACAGCCTGCTCCAGAGGCTTCCCGCCAACCTCAACTAAGCGAAGAGGAAGCACATCTTGGTCCGGTGATTGAGGATGAAGTTGAACCGGTATTAGAACCTGAGATCGAACCGGAACCACAGTTAGAGAAACCCGCACCAGCTACTGCCGGTGGGACCACATCGGCATTAAGCGAGATGTTCAACAAATTGAAATCCAAACCCCTGGTGGAGATTCAGAAGGAAAATTGGACCTTGCCGGTAGGAGATAATAAAAAAACCGAGAAAAGCGATGCGCCTGATATAGCGGCTCCAAAACCGGATATAAGATTTACAGTTCCGCTCCGGGATTCGGTTGATCCGAAGAAGAAAATGGATATGATCCATAAGGCAATCGGGCTTAAACCAGATTTTGATGCAGCGCCGGAAGGAAAAAAAAAGACCCCCGAGACTAAAATAGAAGATGCTCCCGCTACTGAGGCGAAGGGCACTATATCTGAAAAAACGGCGCCTCCCACTGACAAGAAACTTTCTCCTAAAGAATCAACAACGGTTAAGAAAACAACCGTTGCCCATATGAAAAGCAGTCGAAAAATAGATGAAAATACCATATCCTTCAATTCACGGGAATCTATTAATGGCAAAATCGAACTAAAGATACCCGTTCCCACGTTTACTCTTGTTGAGGTGTTTAAAAAACAAAAATTATATAATGAAGCTCTTCAACTATTGGATGTTTTGGAAAAACGTTCCAAGAACAAAGACAAGATAGAAAAAGAGAGACAAGAGTTATTACGTCTTAAGATGGAAGGATCTGAGTCGTAATGGGTTATTCTGCGGCGGGATTAAAAACAATATCATAGCTAATATCAACAGCGCGGCTTAACATTGCCGATACTGAGCAGTACTTTTCCTGGGAAAGTCGCACCGCTTTTTCAATATTCTGCTTGTTGAGATCGGCTCCTTTGAAAATAAAGGTCATATGTATTTTAGTAAAGACACGAGGGTGTTCGGCGCTGCGTTCGGCATCTATTTCGATCTGAAATTCTTCAGCCGGCGTTCGCATTTTATTGATCAGCGATTCAATATCCATAGCGGTGCACCCGCCCAGTGCCATCAGCATCATTTCCATCGGTTGGGAAGCCGCCTCGCTTCCGCCGAACTGTTTTTTTGAATCCAGAACAACCCAATGATTGGAGTCCCCTTTGGCGAGAAATGTGGCGCCCGATGCGCGCTGGAGTGAAACTTTCATTGCTTATTCAGCACCTTTTTTAATGATGTTATTCATTGCACAAAAGTTTTGGGGAAATTCCGGCAATCTCCTATATATGAGTCAGTTACAGGCAAAATGACCTGTCGAATTCATAAAAGACCTACATTATCAACAACTTACGTTAATTTGTATTTCATTATTATTGCATATGGTGATTGTGAATATTTTGAAGATTTCCCAAATATTTCCTTTAATTTATTTTGCATTATTTTATACGCCATATTTCTCAGTTTTTTACTTTGATACCTTAGCCAAAGTAAGATCACCGTTGCTAACATTTTTATTCCATGAATTAAAGCCTGTCCCTTTATTGATCTATGTCGAAGACATCTCTTCGAGATAATACACTTTTGTAAATGCAATACATTGTTTCATGATTCTAAAAAGCTCTTCAATTACCCAGCGCAGTTTGTAAAACCACACAATTCTTTTTTGCCGCAATTTCTTATCTGAACAGGCTATGATACTATTTTCTTCATTATAGGTCATCGCAAATTCACCGATTCCCTTATGAAGGACATGAACGATCTTTATTCCTAATCTTTTCATTCTTTCTACACAGACCTTTGCCTGAAAAGGCAAATTATAGTAAAATTTATCCTTAAATAATAAGAGTTGATCAGTGAGTTTTTCATAGTCATTACCTGATACCCCAACTATTCTATTTTTCTTCAATTTAGATACCCACGTCAATCCATGTTTTATGATTACACCTACCAGGTCCTTGGATAAATAGAGACTATCAAAAGCAATCATTCTGGGATTAATCAGCAATATAGGAACTATCTCATCTAACATCTCAGCTGCTAAATGAATCCTTGTCTCTCCTGTATCAGGACGATATATGCGAAATGAGATCGGAATACGAAAATCCTTTCCTAAACTCAATCCTATGAAAACGATATGATAGCCATTGAAATATTTTTTACCATTATGAAGCTTCTTTGCCCCTTGCATGTTCTTTCCGAAAACTTCTAATGATGTATCGTCAATCGATAAGATTAAAGATTTCCTGTATTCTTTTGAAATAGTGGATAAAGATTTGAACTCTTTTAGAACGGGTTCAATAATTTTTAATGACGCTCTTTCGAAAAAACAGTATATATCATCCAAACACATATCCTCCCTTAATTCTGATACTAAGTTGTATAAACGATTCTTCTGTTGGCTTGTTATAGGACTGCTGTTTATTGCTCTCACCCATCAAATATAGTGTCATTAATAAAGTTAATTCCTTTGATCTGTCTGTAGTATGATCAAACGCAGAATTAATTTCTTTTAGGTTTTTTAAGAATTGTTCTTTAATATTTTTCATAGTCGCAGTTCCTTTCTTTTTTTGAATTTACTACTAAATACTGTGGCTAATTTACTGATAATTAACATCTTATACAAACTTTATATGTCACTTTCCCATTTAACTCGCTCTATATCAGCGATTTACCAAGAATCATTCAAAACTTTTGAAATTTATCTTATTTCCTAAAACAGCGTCCTTTTATCATCGACCAATTCCCGGATTACCGGCAAAACATACACGTTGGACAAATCCATTTTGCTGAGCTGTTCGATCATAAAATCCGTCTGCAGGTCCAGGGGTGTATATTGGTTGATAACAACCTTTTTGTCTTTTTCAATCAGACATGTGCCGTCTTTAAAACTGCCCTTGCCGTACACCACGGTATAACCGAGTTTCTCGTAAAGCGCTTCCAGCTCAACTTTTAAACCCAGTAATTTATTCTTCGAATATTTTGTCAGGTTCATTCTCTATATATGTTCGTTATGATTTTTCCGCTCTAACAGATCGACCAGGTCTTTAACCTTTTCCGACTCGTTGCGATTTACGATCAGAATGGCATTCTTGGACTGAATAATGATAAGGTCTTTAACTCCTATGGTTGATATTAAATTTTTACGGGAATAAATATAGGAATTTTCCGTGTTCATCGTAACGACATCACCGATAATGACGTTTCCGTTCTTGTCCTTTTCCTTGATCTCGTAAACCGCATCCCAGCTACCAACGTCATTCCAGTCAAACGTACTACGGACAACATATACATTCTTGGCTTTTTCCATAACGCCGTAATCAATTGATTCACTGTGAATTGACGCCCATTGCTTCTTCAGAACTTTCGTGTATTGGGGAGTATCCATTGCCCCGGCAATCGCCTGAAGACTCTCATGCAATTCGGGCAAAAATAGCTTAATCGAATTGAGAATATTATCCGCTTTCCAGATGAACATACCGCTGTTCCAGAGGAACTCACCGCTTTCTAAAAAGCGTTTCGCGGTTGGCAGATTGGGTTTTTCGGCAAAGGTCTTGACCTTATAAATTGCCTCTTGATAGACCGTTCCTTTTCTACTGTATTGAATATAACCATAACCGGTTGCCGGTCGGGTCGGCATAATTCCAAAGGTCACCAGCGCCACATGATCCCGGGCAAATTGAACCCCTCGATGAACAGCTTTCCTGAAAGAGTTTTCATCAACAATGAGGTGATCCGCAGGAAATATGCCCAGAACAGCATTCGGGTCTTTTTGGATAATTGTTGTGGCTGCCAGACCGATGCAGGGTGCCGTGTTTTTTCCGCTCGGTTCAATAATTAAATTTTTAACCGGCAAATCCGGCAATTCCCGCAAAATCGGTTCATACAGGCATTGACCCGCTACAATAAATATCTTCTTCTCGTCAGTGACTTTTTTTAATCGCTCATAGGTTAATTTCAACATCGACTGATCTGATACAATATCCAGCAGCTGCTTAGGGCGCTCTTTGCAGCTCCTGGGCCAAAAACGTTTTCCAACTCCGCCAGCCATAATTACAGCATACATGCTATCACCTCGTTTCTATGTTCATATTTCGATAATTCCTTCATAGACCTTTCGCACCGGTCCACTCAACCATACTTTGTTATCCCTGCTATCAATTGTCAAGTCACCGCCACGGGCCTGCAGGGTAATTGGGCAGGGATCATGAAAAATTTGATTAATAGTCATTGCCGACGCAGTGGCGCCGGTTCCACACGCCAGAGTTTCGTCCTCAACTCCTCTTTCGTATGTGCGGATTTTCCAGCGGCTCTCGTCTATTTTTTCAATATAATTGATATTGGCGTTATACGTTTTTCTCAAATCAGGCGATTCCGCATAAATATCCAGAGATTCAACATTGTTGCTGATGCGGACCAAATGAGGAACCCCTGTATTTATAAAATAAGCTGTTTCGCTATCCAATATAATTTTTCCAAGATTCCCGGATTTTATTATCGTCAACGAGACTTTACCGTCCGCAATCATCCCCAAATGTTCACCGTCAGCAGCCAGAAATCGGTAAGAGTCCTTCCGGCAGATTCCATATTCAAAGACAAAATAAAGCGCAGCCCGGGCGCCGTTTCCGCACATCACCGGACCGGTTCCATCGGCATTGTAATATTCCATAAAAAAATCGACTTTTCCTTTTTCTTTGATGAATATGACGCCGTCAGCGCCAATTCCCAATCGCCGGTCTGCCAGCCGGATTGCCATTTTAGACAAACTCTCCCTGAAAAGCGTCTTGCGGTAATCGACCATTACAAAATCGTTTCCCGCGGCTTCTACTTTCCAGAATTTTATTTCCATCTCTAATATGTCCAGTTTACTTCGGCGGTTTCCCAGCGTGCCCTGACATTGATCCAGTCCGGATAGGATATGTACGGTTCCGCAACCCGAAAGGGCATTAGACGCCCGGGGTCCCAGCGACCGTTTCGATTGAGATCCTCCCAGATTTCGAA
Source organism: bacterium (assembly GCA_018895675.1). Classification (GTDB taxonomy): domain Bacteria; phylum Fidelibacterota; class UBA2242; order UBA2242; family UBA2242; genus UBA9312. The sequence continues at coordinate 5,522 of JAHIOG010000351.1, read as the reverse complement.
TTGATATCGGCCCGGCAATAGCTCCTCAATCTCGTATTGCCCGGATTCCGAAGGAGCTACCATCACTGTTTCTTCCTTTTTTTCGGTTAGGCAGCCAATCACAAGCGCCTGACCTACAGCCGACCGTGCCTTAATTTCACCGGTAATGCTGCCATAACTATTGGCGTCCGCAGTGATGAAAGGAATCGTCAGCAGTGAATCCTCAAAATAATTACCGGCGATATCTGTCCAGACGGATGTATTCATAATGAGTTTATAAGCGGTTTTAGAAAACAGCTCCGATTCCGGTGTCATTTTGAGGGAATTGCCATCCAGCCAGTCATACCGGCAGGGAACTATCAGGCTGTCGTCTTTAATCAGACTGATTGATGACTCCGGGTCACCGTTTATCACAGCTTCTGAAAAATTCAGTCGTATATATGTATTTAATCTTATATCTTTCGCCCCCCTGTTTGGAACCGAGGATTCTATTTTCGGTTCAACAGTATCGGCTTTTTCCGTATATAAAAATCCAGTGGTATTATCCGGACCTGCAATCTTTTCGCCGAAGCTGTCAAACAGACTGTCCACCAGCAATGTATATTCCTGTTCCGCCGCCAGCCCTCTGAATGTAACATAGGCATAGCGTGGATCCGCATCATTTATCCAGAATGATTGAATCTGTGCCTGCCCCGGTTCACTTAAGCGGATTTCAGCATTATTGCTTAATTGATCGCTTAGAGAGCGTGAAAATACCAGCTCCAGTCTGTTTTCCACAAGTGACGCTGATTGCAGGCGGAACCGGTTTATATATATTGTTACGAGCCTGAAATTGAGGTCATGAACGGAATCATCGCGCCGTTGTATAGTCACCGGATCAACCGGCGCTGTTGCAATAAGATTGTCTGCAGTCACAAAGGGAATTCCGGGCGCCTGGGATGCAATTGCCAGCAACCGGTAGTCGCCTGTTGCGATATTTGTGAACCGATAATTTCCATTTGATTCAACCGCTGTGATGTAATCGGGCTGAACTCCCAGAATTGAATCGGGAAAACTACCGGTTTTCCGATATGCCCGGACATAGGCAAAATACTTATTGGGAATATTGAATACTTTTCCCGCGATTTGTCCCAGGTCAAGTGAATCTCCCGTCGAAAATGCCAGTGTGACATTGGATTCAGTTGTATTTTTCTGATAATCCTGAATGTTTCTCCCAAAACTCAGGATGTAAGTTGTGTTTTCTTTAAGCGGATCGTAAAAGTTGATCGTCAGCTTTTTCCGGTTCGTTTTGACTCCCGGAGATCTTTTCAGGGCTGGCATTATCACGAGATTCCCTTCCGCAGAACGAGGTTCGATCAGTTCGGTGAACGACAATGTCACCGTCGTAGTCGGGCTGACATTGGTCGCCCCGTTTACGGGGAATGTAGCGAGTAACTCCGGTCCTGTTTTATCATCCGGCCCTCCGCTGGGCGGTCCCTGTGCCGCGCAGCCAGCCAGGAACACGGATAAAATCAGCCAACACAGTCGTAAGGGCTGTTTTAATAATATGCTGTATTGATACTGTTTCAATATTTTTCTTTAACCGTCAGTGGCGCTCAAATAACCGCCAGTTGTTTCCCAATTTTTTGAAATTTTTCCAGCACGAAATCTAATTGTTTCTGGGTATGGGTGGCAATATAACTGGTTCTCAAACGAGCCGAATTGCTGGGAACGGCAGGAGAAATAACCGCATTTGCATAAACGCCCTCTTCAAATAACATTTTCCAAAATGCAAAGGTTTTCATATTATCGCCAATAATAACTGGAATAATCGGCGTTTCACTGGTGGATGTATCGAATCCCAACTTCTGATAACCTGCTCTCATATATGTGCCAATTTCCCACAAGCGCTGACGACGTTTCGGTTCGGATTTAATAATTTTCAGGGCTGCGCGGGTAGAAGCAACAACACAGGGCGGCAAACTGGCTGAAAAGATCATGCTCCTGGAATGGTGCTTAATATAATCAATAACATCCGCATCGCCGGCTATAAATCCACCGATTGCTCCAAAGGACTTTGAAAAGGTCCCCATGATCAGGTCCACCTGATCGGTTAATCCGAAGTGTGCCGCTGTTCCATTACCTTCCGGTCCCAGAACTCCCATGGAATGAGCATCGTCCACCATCAGTCGCGCGCCGGCGCTTTTCACAATTTCACAAATCTCCGGCAGTTTGGCAATATCGCCTTCCATTGAGAAGACCCCATCGACAATTACCAGTTTACCGACATCTTTTGGGAGATCATCTAATATTTTCTTCAAATCATCGGGATCATTATGCCGGTAACGCAATATACGCGCTCCTGATAAATGGCAGCCATCGAGAATACTGGCGTGATCAAGCTTATCAATAATCACAACATCATCTTTTCCAAGAATAGTCGCAATAGTGCCCAAATTCGTCATAAAACCCGTTGAAAAAATCAAGGCAGCCTGTTTTCCGGTAAACTCTGCCAATTCTTTTTCAAATTGTTCGTGTATATCAAGTGTTCCGTTCAAAAAACGGCTGCCTGTTCGTCCGGTCCCGTATTCCATTAATGCGCTTTGGGCGGCTTTCAGAACTTCCGGGTGATGAGTCAGTCCAAGATAATTATTTGATCCGATCATGATTTTTGCGGAACCGTTATAAACCATGACAGTATCATCGCCGCCCGAAAATGGAATAAAATAAGGATAGTACCCTTGCTCCCTGGCAATATTAGCATCTGTAAAATCATAACACTTTTTAAAAATATCCAATTTTTAATCCTCGCATTTAAAAAAATAGCCGACATAAATTTACTTGGCGTAAATGGGATATGCAAATATCAAAATTTCCTGTGGAGCAAATGGTTTCAAAGCATTATATTACATTCACAAATGAAACCGTTAATGAACTCAAATAAACAAGAATGATGATGAAAACTTATTTAAAAATTTGTCTTTCCCTCACCGGTCTTATGCTGCTTGCCGCCTGCACAAAAGAACCGGCATTGCCGGATTTAGCGCTAATTCCGTGGATTGAATCGCACGGGTACCAACGATTCGAACTTTTTCCCGTCATTACAACGCACAATGTTTCCGGACCCCAGGTAAAAGTATCCGTGAACAATGAATCCCAATATCTACTCATGGATTTCAATGCCATTAACCTGATCCTGCGGGAGAACACATACAAAAATGTCAACTTCGAGCCTCAGCGCATGTCCAGCCGGATCACTGAAACCAGCGAAATGCTCTTCGAGGAAGGATATTTACACGACGTGTCATTTCTCGGTAAGGATTACCCAATCCTGTATGTATCCATAATCAAACACAGTTCCACTCCGTTTATGGCAAAGGGCGTCATCGGTCGCTATTTCCTGATTGACGGGCAATTGACACTAGATATGCGGAATAAAATCCTGGCATTTTCCACCAAGCCGGAATATTCGCTGAACGATCTGTTTACCGACAGCCTGTTGATTCCGATAAACCTGAACGGCAGCTCTGACGATAATCACGGTCTGTTGAAGTTCTTCTGTTACATCAATGGAGCAAAACATCTGGCGACCCTCAGCACCCGCAATTCAATGACCCGGATCAGCCCGGAACTGGCAGACACGCTTTCACAAAAACATAACGCTCTAAAAGTGACGGTGAGCTCGCTGAAAATCGGCGACAAGATGTTCACCAACGTAAATTGCGAGATCGATGAGGAGCTGCTGACCCTGGAACCTGAAAACCCGGAAACCATTAATCTGGTCATCGGCATGGATCTGATCAGTCAATGTTTGCTGACTATCGATTTTGTCAACGGTAGGATGCTGATAGAATAAATTTTTACTTGCCAGGTTTCCAATAGCAATTTCTCCTTGATAATTGATGATCATATCATTAATTATCAATAAAAAAAGCACATTCCTTTTCCACTCGTGGATTTATTTAAACAGAATATCCGCCAGGTTGAAGCGCATTACCAGACCGATAGTCATAATGCTGACCATGGTCGCCAGTTTAATTGCGATATCAAGTGAAGGTCCGGTAGTATCTTTCAGCGGATCGCCAACCGTATCGCCGGTAACTGCAGCTGAATAACTATCCATAACGACCGTGTATTTTTGCTTCAAGTCCTTCATTTCCATTAAAAATTTATGTTCGTCCGGCTCCAGTTTCAGGTAGAGTTTAAATACCAGGCGGTCATCCTGGTTCAATTTGCGGTAATGCGCGTTCAATGTCTCATCATGGGACTCGGAAACCTCTTTTACAGCAAAACGCTTTTTCGCAGCACTTAGTGATTTGCCCTTTACAATATATTCAGTTTCGATGTATTCGATAATCCCTGCCAGATAATCGGAGACTTTCTCATCGATGCTGAATGCCAGCGGATTTAGGTTGACAAGTTCGTAGAGAAATTTTGAATATTCACTGGTCAGAAAAAATGGCCAGAGCCCCTTATTGGAAATCTTTTTCATATTATCTTTTATCTGAAATTTCAGTTCCGATTTGCTGCGCTCGATATACTTCTTGGCATTGTCCCAGGCGCCGCCGGAGTTAGCCATAAAAATCGCAAAGAAAAAACCGAGCAGTAAATTGCCCAACAATAAGCCAATGATCGCAATCGGTCCGAGCAGCAATCCGGTTATCACCGGCGCAACAATTGCGATTAATGCCGGGGCGAGCATCTTTTTCTGAGCCGCCGCGGTTGAAATCTTAACGCACTGGCTGTAATCCGGAGTAGTCTCTCCCGTCATGATACCTTTAATCTCACGAAATTGACGGCGGACCTCCTCGATCATTTCTCCGGCAGCTTCTGAAACAGCTTTGATTGTTGTGCTGGAAAATGATGCGCATAGAGCGCCGCCGATAAAGAGACCGATAATAAAGCGGATATCCATAATGGAGCCGCCTAAATAGGCTAATAAATCATTCACCTCCACCTGGGCAACATCCAGCCATTCCCCGGCAACCTGGATGGAAGTGTCGCCCATATTCAACATTTCCGTGCGGATACTTTCAATAAATGCCGCGATCAATGTAACTGCTGTCAGGGCAGCCGCACCAATACAGAGACCTTTTCCCCGAGCGGCGGTAGAGTTCCCCAACTCGTCCAGCGCATCGGTGCGTTTACGGGTTTCGCTGGGCATATCCGCCATTTCGGCAATACCGCCGGCATTATCCGCAATAGGACCAAAGGCGTCTGTGGACAGATTAATTCCCAGGGTTGACAGCATACCGACTGCTGCCAGACCGATGGCATAAAGGCCCATGGAAAAATCATTGAATCCGTTACCAAAAAGAAACGCCAGGAACATTCCAATAACAATAAATGCCGCTACCGGCGCCGTCGATATTAATCCCACCGAAAGTCCGGATGTAATGACTGTGGCATGTCCGGTTTTTGCCTGCCGTGAAATTTCCTGGACCGGCGCGTATGCGGCGTTAGTGTAGCGGTCCGTGACATAGCCGATTGCCACGCCGGCTCCCATACCCGCTAACATGGGAACGAAAAGCATCCGGAATTGTCCCGGAAACAGTATCCGGATT